>NZ_JBHIMP010000001.1:0-305076 GCF_042194175.1 Bartonella sp. MR168JLCBS
GGAAAATCCTATTCCCGAACTTTTGTTAACGCTCCCGAACCTTTAAAAAGATTACAAAGAATCAATACGTTATACATAAGAAAAAATTGGATGGCGGAGAGAGAGGGATTCGAACCCTCGATATGGTTTCCCATATACACGCGTTCCAGGCGTGCGCCTTCAACCACTCGGCCACCTCTCCAGAAGTCTCGCACTATACCCAGAAAGAAATAACGTGCAAGCCTAAATTATACATTCAAAGTTCAAAAAACAAATTCATTTATTAAAGTAAGAGCTTATATCTGTTGAATAACAAGCACATCCTTTCTTTTTAAGAAAAAACTTTTTCCGTGGATAGGTTTGTATAATACAATAATGGGAATAAAAAGATTGTCACATCTATCTCATACGGTGTCTATGAATGGTATAAAATCTATTGAATAGCATCATCTTTCCTTAAATAAAAAGTACAAGCCAAGTACCATCACGCTATTCATCCCCTAATGTTGCAACATCCCTTGCTATGTGAGAGAATGCATAAAAGGCATTTATTCTTTCTTAAAGTGTTTTTATCCACACGTTACTCCTCCCTGTAACGTATAAAAGAATAATGTTTTATAGCACTAACGATCTGATTACTCTGCAAAATGAACTAGCTCGTTCCCCTTAATGTTCTTTATCACCTTATATCCTTGCTTAGAGCACGTACAGCTCGTGCAGTTTCACATTGTAATGCTTTTTGTGCTAAAATTTTCATATCTTCAAAACTATGAGTCTGCAAACACGCCTTTACTGGAGAAATATCGCAAGATATCATAGAAAGCTCATTAATTCCCAACCCAGTCAAAATCATTGAACCAAAAGGATCTCCAGCCATACCACCACATACGCTAACCCAACACTTATGTTGTGAAGCTCCCTGAATAGTCTGATAAATCATACGCAAAACTGCTGGATCAAGGCTATCAGCTTCAGACACAAGGTACGGGTTTTGCCGATCAACAGCCATTGTATACTGTGTTAGGTCATTGGTTCCAATTGAGAAAAAATCAACATGGGCGCTCAACACATCTGCCATAATGGCGGCTGCTGGAACTTCGATCATAATACCAAGTTTTAATTTTGGTGCATCAATATCATTGCGGATTTCTTCTGCAATCTTTTTTATAGTAACAATCTCTGAAACAGACATTACCATCGGAAACACAATCCATAGATCTCCGCCTTCTTTTGCTGCTCGATACAAAGCACGTAATTGAGGCACCAAAAGATCACGTCGACGTAACAAAAGCCGCGTCCCTCGAACACCTAAAAAAGGATTGTCCTCTTTAGATAAATGTAAATGCGTAACCTGTTTATCCCCACCAATATCGAGTGCACGAATAATTAATGGCTTATCTCCTACAGCTGTAATCATCTCCCGATATATATTAAATTGTAGCTCTTCATCCGGAATATGAGGATTCTCTAAAAACAAAAATTCCGTGCGCATGAGTCCAACACCTTCAGCCCCCAAATCAAGCGCAACAGGAACCTGATTTGCGTAGTTGACATTAGCCATGATACGAATTCTTTGACCATCTGTTGTTTGCGCTGGTAATCTACACGCACTTATTTCACTGACACGTTTTTGCACAATAGTATCAATATGCCTTTGAGCATCTTCAACGTCTTCAAGCGTAGGATCAAGGTAAATAAACCCGTTATCGCCATCAATAATAGCCTGAATATCAGACTGTATCGCTAAAATATCACCACCTGCAGCAACAACCATTGGAATACCAAGAGTACGCGCCAAAATAGCTGTATGAGATAATGGACCTCCCCATGCTGTTGCTAATCCTTTTACCTTTGTACAATCAAGTTGTGCTACATCAGAAGGAGAAAGGTCATTTGTAACTAGAATTACACCATGTGGAATATCATTTAAAAAGAACGATCTATAGGATGGATTGATTTCACCTAAAACACGTCGACCAACATCAACTAAATTAACAGCACGTGCTGCTAACAAAGGATTATCTACCTTAAAAAACATATCTGAAAATTGACGAACCGCTCTATCCCAAGACCAAGCGACACCATGACCTTCTGCTATAAAACGACAAGCTTGAGCTATTAAATTTTCATCTTCAAGCAAAACCATTTGCGCAGAAAAAATCGCAGCAGAATCTGCTCCCATACGCACTGTAATATCAGAAATCACAGATGCCATTTTATGTTTTGTTTTTGTAAGAGCATTTTCAAGACATGCCGCACCAGCTGCAAAATCAATTGGCTGGTCTATTATGGAAATATCATTTTGCCTTAAAACAAAAATCTTACCAAATGCTAATCCTGAACTTGCTCCAACACCAGAAATGCCTTTTTGCATAGAGCGTGGATACCAACCATGAAAAGCCTTTGTTTGAGATTCCATTGCTCTCATCAGGCATTTTTCACTAATACTCACTTTTTTTGCAATAGCAATGGCATCATTGAGAAGTTGTGCTCCTTCTGCAGCATCTGTAGAAAAAATCAGAACATCACCGTTTTTTGCTCCTAATTGCAATAAACCAACCAAATTTTTCATTTCAACGGCATATTGACCATGACGAACTCTGATAGAATTTTGAGCCTTTTTCGCAAAATCAACCCAAAGAGAAGCTGGTCGTGCATGAAGACCACTTGGATAATCTAAAGTCCATTCCTGACACACCGAAAGGTCACCAATAAAAGTTTTTTCTATCTTCATATCTTGATCAAACAAAGTTGTAACAATTTGCTGTTTGTTCATAGTTGTTGCAAGTACTTCAAGCTGTTTTTTATCAAATAAAAGAGACGTCAATTTTTTACAAATTTCTCTATAGCGATCTGGACACGCTGCAATAGCAATAACCAAATGTGCTTTCTTGCCATCCTGCCACTCAACACCAGCAGGAACCTGTATAACAGCAACAGCGTCCTTGATAATTAAATCACGATTTTCAGCCATACCATGGGGAATGGCTATACCGTTTCCAAGCCAAGTATTGGTTTTTTCTTCACATGCGAGCATGCTTGCCAGATAACACTTATCAACCGCACCAACCTGCACAAGCAATTCAGCAGCAGCATAAATTGCATCATTTTTATGATCAAAAGTAGCTGCAAGTTGTACAGATCTTATAGACAAGATTTCACTCTCGATAAAATCTACATTCATTGCTTCTGCTTTCTCACATCTTATCATGAATTCAAATTGCCTCACATTTGAACACCAATATCTCTGATAAATTCCTTTTCAAAGCTGCATTTCCCAAAATACAAGCTATAAATACCACCACAGCTCTCTTTATATTTTACGAAATGTAGCTAAGTGAGGTGCTTAAATACCTCAATATAACCGATAATACAATTGGATATTATCATCTAGCGAGGTGCTTAAAAGCATCATAAGCAAGTCTGCCTCTTACTCTTTTACTTTACAAAGACAAAACCCCGATTTTTACAGCACCAATCACCTAAAAAACTATGTTTTAAAAACGCTCTCATTATCCCAAGTTATTCAACATAACTTTTCATTATTCTCCCTAAAAGAAAGCATCCTTCCCAATCATCTGTAACTTCAGTTAATATTTTAACTGATTCCTCAAAGTTTATTTAACCTATTATCCCTCTTTATAAATTCATTACATAATTATAAATTGCTCCATGCAACTTATCATCTTTAAAATTCCGTGCAGCTCATCCTATGATGCTAACTTATTGATATATAACATCTATGTATTTTAAGATACTCCTTTACTTCAATCAATATCGCAAACACACAATATTCTCTGTCGCATATTTGCAAAGTACGAGCATCACCCAAGCACCATCATCAACTACTAAAATCAAGAAAAACGCTACAAATAAGATAAATAAAGTAAAAAATGAAAAGCAGTTATTGCCTTAACCCTAGCTCTTATGCTTGTTTATTTTCAAAAATGTACAATACAATAATAATGAAATCAGAAAAAATATTCTTGAAGAGCGCTGATTGCACATTGGTTATTTTTATATCTTTAAACAGCGTCCTCCTTAAAAATATAATTTCACTCTCGATTTACCGAAAACTCCTTAATGCACGTCACTTTCAAAGTAGTTTTGACTGCCATCTTATGGATTTTTTATCCCTATATCCTTTTAAATGAATAGCCCCACCTATCCACACCACCACCTAAAAACAGTATGACAACTCATCAATACTACAATGCCAATAAAAAGATCCATCTTTATCAAAATGATTACATAAATAATGCTTTCATTAAATTTCTCATAATTTCCTGAAAACAAACTGCTTCTCTTATAAAGAAATTACTAAACACTTCTTCATGCATAAAAAGAAAGTCTCTCCTTACTATTATTATACAGAAATTTATCAACAAATTCTATCATAATATCAATACGTTCAGTACTAAATACTAACATAATACCGCACAAGTTCCTCCCCTCATTGAGAAAAGTCATTTCCCCAATTCCACCTTTTTCGTACATCTTCTACATTTATTATAGTACCAAAACAAAAAGGGAAAGATGAAATTCTATCTTTCCCTTTTAATACTTATAAAACCACAACTACAATTCAATGGAATCCCGTTGATTGCTAGAGAGTGTTACAGATTACTCTGCTGCCTCCACCATAGGAATGACTGAAACATAGGAACGATCACCCGCTTTGCGTTGAAAAGAAACCTTTCCATTTGATAATGCAAAAAGCGTATGGTCTTTTCCAATGCCGACATTGTTGCCAGGATGCCAACGTGTACCACGCTGGCGAATAATAATATTTCCAGCAATAACGGTCTCACCACCAAATTTTTTAACGCCTAGACGTTTCGATTCTGAATCGCGACCATTACGCGAGGAACCACCAGCTTTTTTATGTGCCATAGACGCTCTCCTTTAATCTTTCTTACTCTTTGATGCTACAGACGCTTTCTTCTGTGACGCAGTCTTTTTTTCAGCTGTTTTTTTAGCCGTCTTCTCAACAGAAGCAGTATCTTTTGTTTCTTTTGGTGCAGTTGCCTCTTCTTTTATCGGCTTTGCAGCTGCTTTTTTAGTTTTTGAACCACCCATTAAAATTTCTAAAACACGAAGCTTCGTAAATTCTTGACGATGACCACGCGTGCGTTTAGAATTTTGACGACGGCGCTTCTTAAATGCGATAACCTTGCGCCCACGTGCCTGTTCTACAATCTCAGCTGTCACCAATGCATCAGCAACGACAGGGGTACCAATAACCGCATTACCTTCTTGCCCAACCATCAATATGTCATTGAATTCAACAACATCACCCGCATTTCCACTAACTTTTTCAACTTTCACCACTTGATTAGCAACAATGCGGTATTGCTTACCACCAGTTTTAATGACTGCGAACATTTTTTATCCTTCCGTTCACTCCAGCTCTTATTTAATTTCTGCCTTGAAATAAGGGAAAATAGGCTGCTTTTTATCAGTCGTAATAGATTTTAAAGAAGGATAAAACCTTCTTCAACACAAATATGCGCAGATTTCCCCACGCTCATGTTCCGTATATATGAAGGAATTTCTATTCTCTGTCAATAAAGTCCCATAAAAAAGAAAAAAAGGTTGTACCAAAAACAATTGAAGGTTATCTACCCCTTATACACTCAAATAGTGCCGATTTTTGTTTCACTTTATTATGGAGAGATGGCTGAGTGGTTGAAAGCACCGCACTCGAAATGCGGCATAGGGGCAACTCTATCGGGGGTTCAAATCCCTCTCTCTCCGCCAAAGTTTATAAAGCGATATTATTAAAATGTCTTTAATCGTAGCTTGCCGGTGGATTCTGTATATTTTTACCTAGTGTAGTTTGTCAGCAGGTTTTGTACCAATCCATTTTTCAAAAGGTCTTCAAGACTCTTCAAAGGTCTTTATCATTTTTGCATAAATTCTCATTTTTACAATTTTTTCACTTTTTGGTTTTCTGTTACATAAATATAGTTCAGATAATAAGAGAACGCATAGTAAAATCAAAGAATTGTCTCATATTTCTCTCTCATTCTACTTTTGCTTAGTTAGTACAAAATCTGCTGTCAAATTATATTTATTTTGCACGTCTTTCTTGAATATGTGCTAGCAACCCTAATGTTGAACTATCGCGATTATCCGCTTGACTTTCTCCACGAAGAATTGGTAGTAACTCATTTGCTAATTCTTTACCAAGTTCAACCCCCCATTGATCAAATGAATTAATATTCATTAAAATCCCTTCAACAAAAATACGATGTTCATAAAGCGCAATAAGACGACCGAGTGAAAAAGGTGTTAATAAATCTTGAACCAACGTAATGCTGGGACGGTTTCCTTTAAAACTTCTATGAAGTGCTAAATGATCTGCTTCACCCTCATCAACTCCATTTTTTATCAAGATATGCCGAGCATCTTCAATACTACGCCCTTTCATCAATGCTTTTGATTGTGCTAAACCGTTTGCTAGCAACATCTCATACATAGAATGTAAATTTTGCTCATGCCCTTTTATAAATAAAATAAATTCTACAGGAATAATATCTGTTCCTTGATGCAGAAGCTGAAAAAAAGCATGTTGACTATTTGTTCCTGAATCCCCCCAAACAATCGGACCACTTGAAAAACTTAATGGTTTTCCATCCAGCGAGACTTGCTTACCATTTGATTCCATATCAAGCTGTTGTAAATAAGCTGGAAAATGTATTAAACGCTGTGCATAAGGAATGATAGAACGTGATGAATAACCACAAATAACACGATGCCAGAATCCTAAAAGAGCAAAACGAATAGGAATATTTTTATGCAAAGGCATAGTTTTAAAATGTTGGTCCATTTGCAATGCACCGTTGAGAAATTGGCGAAAATTTTCACCACCTATTGCAAACATAACAACAAGTCCAATGGCTGACCAAATTGAATAACGCCCTCCAACCCAATTCCAAAATTTAAAAACTCTTGTGGAATCTATACCAAATTCTGCCACTTTATCAAGCGCACTTGAAACAGCAACAAAATGCGTACCAACGGCTTCTTCTCCTAAATGTGAACAGATCCACTGACGTGCAACTTGAGCATTTACCATTGTTTCAGCCGTTGTAAAAGTTTTAGAAGCAATGACAAACAGCGTTGTTGCTGGATTCAAAATAGAGAGAGTATCAGAAATATGGGCACTGTCAGCATTAGAAACAAAATGACACTGTGGACCATCATGATAAGGTTTTAAAGCATATGTAACCATTTCAGGACCAAGATCAGAACCACCAATACCAATATTGACAATATCACTTATTCTCTCGCCGCTGTTTCCCTTATAGCTGCCATCACGTACCTTTTCAGAAAATCTTTCCATATCTTCAAGGACGTCTTGAATATCGCGAATAAGATTATGACCATCCAACATGAAAATTTCATCAGCAGGTAAACGTAACGCAATATGAAGAACTGAGCGTTTTTCAGTTGTATTAATCGCCTTACCAGAAAACATTGCATCACGCCGGCCTAACACATCTGCTGCGACAGCTAAATCATCTAGAAGTTGCAATGTTTTAAATGTCACACCACATTTTGAAAAATCAAAAAGAAGATCATCAAGTCTGAGGGAAAAATGGGAAAAACGCTGTTCATCTTCTACAAAATGTCGACGAATATCATAGACCCCATCCTTTGCGGCATGGTTTCTTAAAGCTTTTAATGTGGCTTCAAAAGCCTTTTCATTTCGAATCGAAAAGCTATCTCCCATAAGCTTATCCTATACGATTATTGATAATGAAATCTATGCCCAAACCATAACAAAGCAGAAAGCGTCTCCTTTATTGCTCGCTATTTTCACTGCTCACATAAAAATGAAGGAATATACAAAATAAAAGGATAAGATCCGAAAATGATATTTTTACAGGAATAAACTTTCAAACCTTTTCTATCAGATACATCATTTAACTTGATTGAGTTCTTTTGTTAAGCGTAAATCTTCTTCTGCTTTTGGTCTTATAAAACGCCCCAAAAAAAGATAAACAACCGGTGTGACATAAAGCGTAAAAATAGTTGCTAAACCTAAGCCACCAACGATAACCCAACCTAAAGCTATACGAGCTTCTGCGCCAGCACCTTTGGCTAAAACCAAAGGAATACCTCCTAAAATGGCACAAATCATTGTCATACAAACTGGACGAAGTCGAATATTTGCTGCTTCTTCTACGGCTTCACGCACGCTTCTTCCCTGATCTCGTAATTGATCTGCAAATTCAACAATGAGAATACCATTTTTTGCCATAACGCCAATTAACAAAATTAGTCCAATTTGGCTGTAAATATTAAGACTCACACCACTTAATAGCATAGCAATTACAGCACAACCAATCCCTAATGGGACCGTAGCCATGATAATGAATCCTGAAATAAAGCTTTCAAACTGGGCAGCCAAAATCAATAAAATAATCAAAAAAGCAATGCCAAAAACAATCATAAAATTGGAAGATGTTTCATTAAGCGTTTCAGCTTCTCCTAAGGGAACCACGTAGATTCCTTTTGATAACAAAGGAGAAGCAATTTTCTGTACAGTTTGATAAGCTTCCCCTAAAGCGATACCTGGAGCAAGATTTGCGCTTAAAATAACAGCGCTCATGCGTTTTTCCCGTTTTAATTGGGGAGCGATAGCTTTTTCATGTAAATGCGCAATAACCGATAAAGGAACATATCGATTGTCTTTAGTCTTTAAGAAAATATTTTCTAAATCACTGGGACTCTTCATAGAATTTTTACGCGATATCAATTTAACATCGTAAGAATGATCATCCACGTTAATGGAACCAATCTTTTTACCATCCAACATTGCTTGTAATGTATCGCCCAAATTGGTGATATCAATCCCTAAATCGGAGGCTTTTTTTCGATTGATTTCAATAAAAAATTGTGGTTGTGTTGCATCAACAGTAAGACGTGGTCGAATAAAACGCGGATCATCTTGTAAAGCACTCACCAGCTTATCAGCAATGGGTTGTAGTGTTGCATAATCGTTGCCAAGAATTGCAAATTGTAATCCTTGCCCAGTTCCTCTCACACCTAGAGAATTTCCCTCCGCAGCAAACACAAAAACTGCGGGAAACTGTCTAACCTTTGCATTAACATCCTTCACAATTTCTTGCTGACTACGTGAACGTTCATCCCAAGATGAAAGCAATAAAACCAAAAAAGCAGTATTGGGTGAACCACCAATACCCGCAATAGAGTAACTGTTAGCAATCTCCCCTGCATCACGTAATGGCTGTAGACTTGCTTCAATTTGCTCTACCTGTTCGTTCAAATATTGTGTTGAAATACCTTGTGGTCCATTAATAACCAAAAAGATAAGAGCTCTGTCTTCTGCTGGAGTTAATTCCTGTTTCAGCTTCATATAGCCTCCGACACAAAGACCCGCAAAAATAAGTGAAGCAAAAATAACAGACCAAGGCTTTTCTAAACACTGATGCAAACTGTAAGTATATGCCTTATGAAGAAAAGTACCTAATTTATATAAAAAAGTAAAATGATGGGACTTTTCTTCTTTCTCCTCAATATGTTCTTTGAGAAAACGTGAAGCCAACATGGGACAAAGCGTTAAGGCAACAATTGAAGAAAGCAAAATAGAAATTGCCAAAACAAAACCAAATTCTCTAAAAAGCGCTCCAACTTGCCCAGGAAGAAAGGAAATAGGAACAAATACAGCCACTAAAGTCAATGTTGTTGCGACAACAGCAAAAAAAACTTCACGTGTTCCTAACACCGCTGCAGCTCTGGAACCTAACCCCATATTGCGCCATCGAACAATATTTTCCAGAACAACAATGGCATCATCCACAACAAGCCCTGTTGCTAAAACAAGTCCTAAAAATGTGAGAATATTTAATGAAAATCCCACAAGATAAATAGCTGCAATGGTACCAATTAAGGCAACAGGAAGAGATAAAGCAGGTATCAGTGTTACACGAATGTCTCTGAGAAAAAGAAAAATGACTAAAATAACGCTCAAAATAGCAATGACCAACGCAACCTCAACCTCATGAAGGGCACTTTTAATAAAAATTGCATCGTCATTAATAACGTCTATATGTACAGAAGAAGGAACAATACTTTTGAGATTATCAACAACGGCTCTTACACCTTGAGAAATATTAAGCGTGTTGGATTGTGCTTTCCGCACGATACCTAATCCAATACCTGTCTTTCCATTGATACGAAGAATAACCGTTTCTATATCCGGCGATAAAGTAACATGCGCAACATCGCCAAGATGCACATGAGGCTTTAAAACAACTTGTTCAAAAGATTCTGGTGTTGTTAGACGTGCAGTGGCACGGACAACTAAAGTTTGCTTAGAATTGCGTAATGATCCTACTGGCACATCCGTTGTCATATCAGCAAGAACACGTGAAATATCTGCTACAGTTAATCCATAACTTGCAAGTTTTGCTTGATCTATATCAATCTGAAAAATCTTTGTGCGAGCACTATCAACCTGTACATCACCAACACCATCAACAGCAGAAATTGCATCAACAATCTGATCATTTACAATCGTTGTTAAATCATCAATACTCATTGTTGGTGACGTCACAACCAAATACATCATGGCAGCAGCATTCGAATCTGCTTTAATGATCAGAGGGGTATCTGCATTTTTTGGTAAAGAATAAGCAATACGAGACAGAGCATCACGAATATCAGATGCCGCTACATTCAAATCAACACCGACATTAAAATTAATCTGCACACGAGAGCGTCCAAAAGAAGATGTTGAAGAAATTGTCTTAACACCTGAAACACGAGAAACAGCATCTTCTATAACTTTTGTTACTTCACGATCAATGGTTTCTGCTGACGCACCAGAAAACATCGTCACAATCGTTGTTACTGGAGTATCAACATCGGGTAATTCTCTTACATCAACATTCAACCATGCTGCAAATCCTGCAATGATGATCATAGCATTTAAAACAAAAGTAAAAACCGGTCTGCGAATAAATAAGGCAATGAGACCACCTTGCTCCACCTTTGACATAGGCTGTTTTGTGCTCAATTCTTGGCTCATTGTATATCCGTTCCATAAACCGCTGATAATTGCTGTTGGTGGGACTTTGGATCATCAATAGTTACTTTACTTCCTGGATAAAGCATTTGCACCCCTTGAATGACAACTTGATCACCCTTTTCTAGGGAAGCTTTCACGAAAACCTGATCCGCTTTATGCTGAATAATTGATACGGGAATAGACTCTACTTTTCCTTCTCTCACACGCCAAACGAATGACCCTTTACTATTCCATTGAACCGCAAGAGGATTAACGACAGGAAAAGAACCACCATGAAATTGCAATACAACAGAAAAGGACATACCAGACATGAGCGTATCTTTTTCATTATTGATTTCAACCTGAGCATGAAGCGTGCGACTTTCTGGATCAACAATATTATCAATCGCATAAATATGACCAACAAAAGATTTATCTGGCTGCGCAGTTAATGTTGCCGTTACCTCATCTCCTTTATGGATGCGCGACACATATCGTTCAGGGGCCCATATATCGACCAAAATACGTTCTCTATTCTCAATACGCCCTATTACGGTATTAAGGGTCACGTTATTCCCCACATCAACGGGCAAAATACCAACAACTCCAGGAATCGGTGCACGAATTGTTCGCCGATCGAGATCTAATTCAGCATTACGCAACACTAAATTTGCGTTATCCAACTCTAAACGTGCTGTAATTTCTTGAACTTCCGTTGCTGTATTGCTGGCGCGTAATTTAAGAATGCGCGAAAGCGTTAATGCATTATTATCACGTTGTACTTTTGCTTTTGCAGCCGCTATTTCCTCTTTTTTAGAATCAAGCTTTGCAATCACATCATCGACTTGTACTTTTGTACCAGCTGATACAAAAAGCTTATCAATAACACCTGAGGATAAAGGGGTAAGATCGACTTCTGCAAGAGCTTTTCCACTCCCAAGAACGTTAAGTTGTTCATAAAAATCTTGAACTTTTACAAGATCAACGACAACATTCGCCGGTGGTCTTCCCATTTTTTCCTTTGAAGCTTTATACGATACTCTTGTTTTATCCACCATAGAAATGGGTTGTTCTGCACTCTTTTTTCCAGCCCAATAAGTAACCGTTAAAACGACGATTAAAAACACCAACGGAAAGCTCTTTTTTAATAACGCCATACATCCACCCTTGCTGTGTCATGTTCATCTGAAATAGTTTTCAACAGTAATATCGGTGTTTTACACAAAAACCAAACAGCGGGTGTATATATATCTTACCCCCCACCGCAAAAAACACATCTCATCTTTGCTTGACTATCTTTCATAGATTAAAACGTCAAGTTAACTATCGTTCATATTGCTTTGTACAGTCACAACAAAAAATGATTATATCAAAACCAACTGAAACCATAATATATTATATCCTTTTTTAAAATATCTCATAAAAAAGAGAGTTTTTTTTATTACTATCCAAGTTTCACTTGCATTTCTTTAATGAAACGATTAGGAACCCTTTGTCATAGATAATGTAAAAAACTGAAATGTATGCACCCGTAGCTCAGCTGGATAGAGCACCAGACTACGAATCTGGGGGTCAGGAGTTCGAATCTCTTCGGGTGCGCCATCTATCAATAATATCTTCTTATAAATTCAGGCTCTTTAAATTCTTTATTTTGTGATTTATTTTTGCCTATCTTTGTTTTTTGTATTTTGTTACTTCATTCTGTTGTGAGTCGTTTCTTTAGCCATTTTGCTAGAATAAGATGTTATGAGTCCTTCAATTCAGCTCCAAGGTGCTTTTATTAGCTAATAATCATAACGATTGCATAAGCAGCGTGTGTTGTTTTCTTTTTTCGATCTATGCGCTTGTTTTTAGTCTCTTCCGGATTATACTCTTTAATCAGTTAGATAATTTTTTGCGTGCTTATTTCTAATTTTTCCATAACTAGATGTTTCTGGATATTTTATTCCTAGCAATCCCATCTTAATAGGGACTTCAGATGTGCCGCCATAAAACACTTATGGTATCCATTAATATCATTAGCATTTTGTTGCAAACCAAAGCTTCTTTTCGAGATATTTTTAATTGAATTAAACATATTTTTACTGCTTAAAAGCAAAGAAACTCTTTTTCCTAAAAAACAATGAAACTCTTCTCGTGCTTCTTTAGCATTATCTCTTGCATAGCATATCATCGACTTCTATGATATCCTAACACTTTCTGTTCTCTATGAATTCTTCTAATTAATCCATGGGGTACAGATCTCGAACATTAATAAAAGCTAAGTTTAAAGAATTTTTCCATGCCTAAAACAGATATTGAAATTGCTCGCACTGCTAAAAAGCAGCATATTATTGAAATTGCAAAAAAAATTGGTATCTCACATGAAAATCTCATTCCCTATGGCCATGATAAAGCTAAAATTTCTTCTGAATACATAAAATCGCTTGATAAAAATCCAGATGGTAAACTTATCCTCGTCACAGCTATCAATCCCACACCTGCCGGAGAAGGCAAAACAACAACAACAGTTGGACTAAGTGATGCTCTTAATCTTATTGGTAAAAAAACAATAGCTACCTTGAGAGAGCCGTCTTTGGGTCCCTGTTTTGGTGTAAAAGGTGGTGCTGCTGGTGGTGGTTATGCACAAGTCGTTCCAATGGATGACCTTAATTTACATTTTACCGGTGATTTTCATGCTATTACAGCTGCTCATAATCTTCTTGCCGCAATGATAGATAATCATCTTTATTGGGGAAATACTCTAAACATTGATCCACGTCGCATTGTTTGGAAACGCGTTCTTGATATGAATGACCGTGCATTGCGCGATATTGTTATTTCATTAGGGGGCATAACAAATGGTTTTCCACGCCAAACAGGTTTTGATATTACTGTTGCGTCAGAAATTATGGCACTTCTTTGTCTCTCTGAAAATTTAGAAAACCTTACACAAAGACTCAAAAAAATTATTGTTGCTTATCGTTATGATAAAACGCCCATCACCGTTTCTGATCTCAATGCAGAAGGTGCAATGGCAGTTCTTCTCAAAGATGCTATACAACCCAACCTCGTACAGACAATTGAAAATAACCCTGTTCTCGTTCATGGAGGACCTTTTGCCAACATTGCTCATGGTTGCAATTCAGTTATAGCAACAAAAACTGCTTTAAAACTTGCTGATTATGTTGTCACAGAAGCAGGGTTTGGAGCAGATCTTGGAGCAGAAAAGTTCTTCAATATCAAATGTAGGCAAGCAGGTATTGTACCAAATGCTACAGTAATCGTCGCAACTATTCGTGCATTAAAAATGAATGGTGGTGTAGATAAAAATAACCTGACAGAAGAAAATATCACCGCTTTAGAAAAAGGAACAGCCAATCTTTTACGACATATAAAGAATATGGAGCACTACGGTATTCCTTGTGTTGTGGCTATCAATCATTTTGACAGCGATAGCGATGCTGAAATAAAAACATTACAAAAAATAGTTGCAACAACTGGACACAAAGCTATTATCTGTAAGCATTGGGAACAAGGTGGAAAAGGCGCTATAGAACTTGCACAAGAACTCGTTACCTTGATTGAAGAAAAACATTCTCATTTTAAAGTTTTATATCAAGATAATATTCCACTCGTTCAAAAAATTAATTGTATTATAACAAAGCTATACGGTGGGCGTGGCGCCATCATCCCAGCCCCTATTCTCAAACAACTTGAATCTTGGGAAAAAGAAGGTTTTGGTGCCTACCCTATTTGTATGGCAAAAACACCTTATTCTTTTTCTTCTGATCCCAAGCAATATGGTGCTCCTGTTGATTTTGAAATTCCCGTACGTGAAGTTCGTCTCTCCGCAGGAGCTGGCTTTATTGTTGTCATTTGTGGAGATGTTATGACCATGCCGGGACTACCCCATTATCCCACGGCTGAAAAAATTCATCTTGACGAAAATGATCAAATACAAGGACTTTCATAAATTTATAACCGTAAATTCTATCATTCATTATAAAAAGCGTTTTATTGCAAAAAGAATAGAATTTTAAAAAGCGATATAGACAAATGTCTTATTTATATGATATAGGTGCTTGTCCTTTTGGATATGCCTTTAAAAGGATGTAGGTTTTTCCTATCATTTATGACACTGAAAAAAGCAGGATAGATAGTGCAAGTACTCGTTCGTGATAATAATGTTGACCAAGCGCTCCGTGCGTTGAAAAAAAAGATGCAGCGTGAAGGTATCTTCCGTGAAATGAAAATGCGTAGTTATTATGAAAAGCCATCTGAGAAGCGTGCTCGTGAAAAAGCTGAGGCTATTCGTCGTACACGTAAGCTTGCTCGTAAGCGTGCGCAAAGAGAAGGTTTTGTTAGTAACGGACGAACTGTTGCGGTAAAGTAATATACTTTATGTAATTGCATAAGTAGTAGATAATAAGCTTCCAGAAAATTTTATCTTCATAGGCGATTGCAATAAATTGCTTGTGTACGGTTTTTTGTGTACAATGTTATCTAATATGTTAGTTATCTGAAAATAATAAGGTTTCTGTCATAGGGGTGTTTTTTTCACTCTTATATTTCAAAAAACAGATAACAAACTACGCTTTAGATATTTAAGCGACTTATTCTTATGTGAATTGAGTGTAAGGTGTTTTATTATCACTTTTCGCTATAATTTTTCTCCTTCCGGATATCTCTTAAATAACTGTTTCTTTATGTACAAATTTCATGATGATTTTCTTTTTTTGTCATTAAATATTCTACATCTTTCGAACATCCTAGATCAGATTGCAAAACAAAAATAACTATCGCAATATGCGATTGTGTATAAAAATATGATATCAAATGCATAATCCTCTTTCCCTTCAGTTATGTAACAAAACGATATAATTCCATAACTTTTATATCTCTTGACTCTGTCTCTCTAAACGATGACGAATTTCAACCACGGCACTACAGATTCTTTTTTCTTGATAAATTTCTTCTATTCATCACTTATGTAATGCCCCCCATAAGTGTATTGAATAAGCTCCTCTATTTCATTCAACTTTCTTCTATACTGAGTTAGAGAAAAAGAAAATTGACAATAAACAGAGAAAACACTGTATTTTAATATGGATGAATGAATGTACCTTTTATTACCATTTTTGATGGAAATATTTTTACAATTTAAATAACGAGTTAAAGTTTTTAACGCATTGATTTATCGTTATAAGTAATCGTTTTTCATATTAAGTAATAATTCTGAATAACGTGAAGTTTCTCAACACCTTCTTATATTGAATAAATCAAGATTATTTTCTTGTACATCATAAGCAGGGTTAGTATGCAAATAGAATAAAAGCTATTTAAGAAAAAAATAAAAATGCTTCTTATGAACGCCATAAATAATAAGAACTGCATAACATTGAGAGCTGGTAAATGGTATGATGGATCCAGCTTATCTGCCATACGGATAAGCATTATCATGACATAAGATTATAGTATAGCAAATTTTATAAAATGGATTATCACGAAAAAATGTCTTGTTAAAATCAGCCCTTCATATATCAATCTACTCCATAATTTTGCTCATATTTTTAAGCTTAAATGTTTTATTCATCGTATTATTTTGTCCATTCAAAACTTCTTTTCAAGCCACATGATAACCCCTTTACTGAACAGCTCTTTGTTCATAATATGCATACATGTACTTTTACTTCGAGAAACAAACTCAGAAAAGAGATGCAATACTTTAGCCCTAATTTCCTGTACAAAAAATGCTATGCTCCCAGTATACTTTACTGTTTTATCACGCGTACAGCTACATAAAAGTCCAGTGTTTATTTATATTTATCCCCTCATAAACAAGATAAGCACTAAAAAATACAAACTTTTGTTTTCCTTATTTTGCTATTCTCGTAACAATTTTTTCATTGTTTAGATCTCTTTAACGAGCGATATGTCATAATTTTTATCAGTTTCTAGTCTTATCTTTCAGATTTTAAATTTCCAATATATGACGAAATAAAGGAGTTCAGTGTGCAAAATTCTCGTTGGTTTCGCGTTTCAATACTCGCATCATGTATCTTAATAGCAACAGTCATTGTATTGGGTTCACCTCATTTGTTGCACGCACAAACATTTAATCAAAATTTAGGGCCCAGCGGTTTACCACTTCCGCGATTTGCTTCGATTAAACCCACCAGCGTTAATGTACGCGTCGGACCAGGAAGCAACTATTCTATCATTTTTACCTACAAAAAGAAGGGCTTGCCTATTGAAATCATTCAAGAATATGATCAATGGCGCAAAATTCGTGATGCAGAAGGCGATGAGGGGTGGGTGTATCAATCGCTTTTATCGGGAAAGCGAACTGCTATAACTATTCCATGGCAAAAAGATAAAACAAAAAGGCTGATGCTACGAAAAAACCCCACCGACAACGCAGAACTTGTGGCGGAAGTAGAACCTAATGTCATTGGTAATATCCGCCAATGTGATGGACAATGGTGCGAACTAAACATTAATAATACGCGCGGATGGCTTCAGCAACCCCAGTTATGGGGAATCTATCCTGATGAAAAAGTAAAAGGTTGGTGAATACTCAAACTTATCAAGTTTAACTTTTATTCCTCATTGAATATCCTCACTGCCTATCACAAGATTGATTTTTGGGTTTCAATCGTACGATCAAATCAACATGTGAAACTTCCATACCTTCTGGTGGCTTAGGCAAATTTCTAATAATGGGAGCTTCTTCCAAATTGTAAGGAATATCAAGAATACGATTTTCGCCTTCTATATAAAAATGGTAGTGATCAGAGGTATTGGTATCAAACCAAGTTTTTGAGCCTTCTACGGCAATAATCCGTAACAATCCCGCTTCCGTAAATTGATGAAGCGTATTATAAACCGTTGCTAAAGATACAGGTACACCTGCCCTCCCCGCTTCCTCATAGAGCTCTTCAGCAGTAATATGACGATTTCCTTGAGAAAAAATCATATGTGCAAGCTCCAACCGCTGACGTGTTGGACGCAGACCATTTTGACGCAAACGTTTTTCTAACATAGAAATGGAATAATATTGCACAATTTTTCCACACTCTTTTGTGAATTTTCCACACTCTTTTGTGAACTGTTGTTCTTCATTCATATCTAAGTCGTCTGCACTTACTGACATATTACAAACCCAAATATATTCCTGCTAAATAAGATCAAAATACAAAAAAATGGGAATAGTATGGTGTAATCTTGTATTCCATTTTTAAATAATTACCTGTGTAGAATACATAAAAAAGGGCTTTTGTCATTAAAAATGATATAAAATCATTTCCCTCTCTTTGAAATTTGCTCTAAAAGTAGGTTGGGAAAAGCGCAGAAATAAAGATATATGCAAATAAATGGAGTAACAATGGCTGAACAAAAGTCTCGCTACACTTATGAAGAGCTTCTAAGCTGCGCTCGCGGCGAAATGTTTGGTAGAGGTAATGCGCAATTGCCAGCACCGCCAATGTTGATGATTCATCGAATCACTCAAATTAGTGAAACTGATGGTAAATACGATAAAGGAATGGTTCGCGCCGAATTTGACATTACACCAGACCTGTGGTTCTTTAATTGTCACTTTATAGGCGATCCCGTCATGCCGGGATGTCTCGGACTAGACGGTATGTGGCAATTAACAGGCTTTTTTCTTGGTTGGCTAGGCGAACCAGGAAAAGGAAGAGCGATATCAACAGGTGAAGTAAAGTTATCAGGGATGGTAACTCCACAAACCAAAATTCTTGAATATGAAATAGATTTTAAGCGTATTCGACGTGGAAATTTAGTCTTAGGAATAGCTGATGGGTGGCTAAAAGCAGATGGAGAGACTATTTATAAGGCGAATGATTTACGCGTTGCTTTATTCAAAGAAGATTGAACGTTATTTCCGTCAGAAAGAACTTTTCACTATTCTGTATGGAACGAGGAGGTATGAATGCGTCGAGTTGTTGTAACCGGAATGGGAATTGTCTCCGCGATTGGAAATGGACCTGAAGCTGTTTTAACCAGTTTACGTGAAGCAAAATCCGGAATTTCTTACGCGCCTCAATATGCCGAATTAGGCTTTCGTAGCAGAGTTTACGGCAAACCCGATATTAATATAGAAGAACTCGTAGATCGACGTGCTCTACGTTTTCATGGGCGTGGAACAGCATGGAATCACATCGCTATGGATCAGGCAATTGCTGATGCGGGTCTAGAACCGCATGAAGTATCGAATGAACACACGGGTATTATTATGGGTTCTGGAGGTGCTTCAACTCAGTCAATCGTTGAGGCTGCTGATATTACACGCCAAAAAGGTCCAAAACGCATCGGTCCTTTTGTTGTGCCTAAAGTGATGAGTTCTACGGCATCCGCAACACTTGCAACTTTTTTTAAAATTAAAGGCGTAAACTATTCAATCTCTTCCGCGTGTGCTACATCCAATCATTGTATCGGCAATGCTTATGAAACAATACAATATGGAAAACAAGATCGCATTTTTGCTGGTGGTTGCGAAGATCTGGATTGGACATTATCTGTTTTATTCGATGCTATGGGTGCTATGTCCAGCAGATATAATGATGTACCAGAAAAAGCTTCGCGTGCTTATGACACTAATCGTGATGGATTTGTTATTGCTGGTGGCGCTGGCGTTTTGGTTCTTGAAGAACTAGAAGTCGCTAAAGCACGTGGTGCAAAAATCTATGGAGAAATTGTTGGTTATGGCGCTACATCCGATGGACACGATATGGTCTCTCCATCAGGTGAGGGAGCAGAGCGGTGCATGCGCATGGCACTTGCGACCGTCAAAAATAAGATTGATTATATCAATCCCCATGCAACAGCAACACCTGTTGGTGATCCCCCTGAAATAGAAGCGATCCGCCGTATCTTCGGAGCAGGTGATCAATGCCCACCAATTTCCGCCACAAAATCTCTGACTGGTCATTCCTTGGGTGCAGCTGGTGTTCAGGAAGCAATCTACACACTGTTAATGATGAAGCATAATTTTATTTGTGAAAGTGCTCATATTGAAGAACTTGATCCAGCTTTTGCCGATATGCCAATTGTTCGTAAACGACGCGATCATCAACAACTTAATACCGTATTGTCAAATACTTTTGGCTTTGGCGGTACCAATGCAACGCTTGTTTTCCAACGCTATGAATAAACAAAAGTTCTTAGTAATTGAAAAAAGTACGGTCTACGGAGAATAATATGAAAGGTTTGATGGAGGGCAAACGTGGCCTTATTATGGGAATTGCAAATGACCATTCAATTGCTTGGGGCATTGCCTGTCAGCTCGCACAAGCAGGAGCTGAATTAGCATTGACTTATCAAGGAAATGCTTTTGGAAAACGTGTTCAACCTCTAGCAGATAAACTTGGCTGCAAATTAGTGCTAGAGTGTGATGTTGAAAATATTGAAAATATTGACTACGTCTTTGGGCAACTTGAAAAAGAATGGAAAACAATTGATTTTATTGTCCATGCCATTGGTTTTTCAGATAAAACTCAGCTAAAAGGGCGTTACGTTGATGTTACAACACGTGAAAACTTTCAACGCACGATGGTTATTTCAGCGTATTCCTTTACTGAAATTGCCCAACGCGCGGGTAAGCTTATGCCCAATGGAGGAACACTTTTAACTCTTACCTATGGTGCTTCACAGCAAGTTGTGCCTAATTATAACATCATGGGTGTTGCTAAAGCAGCTTTAGAAGCTATGGTACGTTATTTAGCAGCAGACTTTGGTCCTCAAAATATCCGTGTCAATGCGATTTCCGCTGGTCCTGTTAGAACTTTAGCAGGTAATGGCATTGCAGCTGCACGTGCAATATTTTCACATCAACGCCGTAATGCCCCATTACGTCGTACCGTAAATATTCATGAAATTGGAAAATCTGCTCTTTATCTACTCTCTGACTTATCATCAGGTGTTACAGGTGAAATCCATTATGTTGATTCAGGCTATAACATCATGTCTATGCCAATACTTGAAGAACTGAAAAAAAGTGACGATACTCAAGAAGAATAAAAATTATCGCACTTAGAAAATATGACGTAAGGCACGTGTGCAGGTCTTTATAAGAATAAGTATAATACAAAACCAGATGCCTTGTTTTGCAAAGTATTTTATAAAAATCCGAATATTTCTTCAATCCATGGTTGAAAAATTTTGTATTTTATGACGTTATTTACCTTACTAAAGCATACGCTTTTGCTGTTGCTTACAAATCAATCCTCAGCCCTCATGCCATCGCAGTTTGAAACAGAGATTAGAGGATTATTAAAATCCTTAGCTTCAGCTTTTGTATACCAGATTGAAAAAAATATTGCCTACCGTTTTATTTATTCTTGAAACGCAAAGACAATCTAATTTAGGAAGAATATGAAGGCGTAAAGAAATCAATCATTAATCTTACTATTATTCTTTAATGAGGCTTTACAGTTTTAAAAGCATCCACATCAATATTTTTTTAATAATGGAGATTACGCTTTACCTCACACCTTTATTTTTCTCGTTCTTTAATGAAAGCATTTCTCTGATATATCAGGTAAAACAGAACGCTCAAAAACACTACGGCTGTTGCTCCTTCATGCATTTTTTTAAAAGATATCCCTCAATACACGCAATTCCATTTCACAATGGTATCTGTAGAACAGATAAAATCCCCGTGAAGTACATAAATCCTTTTTTCTCCACCATTTTAATGTCTATACAAATGACAAACCGACACTATCATTTTACTTGCCATGTTCTAATGTTGAAACACCCCTTGATACTTGAGATGATTCATTAGAAGTATTTTTAATAATTTTTATCCACATACTAACCCGCTTGTGACAAGCAAACACATATTTTTAATTAATTCAATACAAAAATAAAATGAATTATTCATATAAATCAATTTTTTATCTTTATAATCACATTATTTTTTCAGTTTAAATGACAGCCATAAACAAGTACAATAACATTTTTTCAATTTTAGATTTTCAAATTTATAATTCCAAAAGTCATTTCTTGCATATAAAAAAAGAATTGTCATGTGAGAAAATAAAGGCGTAAACATCTCTACTGAACAGCCTCAAGTGCCAAGAGCTGTCTCAACATTGGGGGCTGGTAGGATGTGTGATGATGCTCGGCTTCCTCCTTCATAAACGTAAAGATGAGGATGTGCACAATGGCTTTATCGTTACACTATTCACGGTCACCGTCGCGAATTGAGCTTGGGAGTTTTAAGAGAGGTCTCTTTAAAACAAGCGCGTGAATATACAACAGCAATAGTGTTTTGTTTTGGGCGTTCTATTTTACCTGACACATCAAGGTGTGAGGTAATCTCCATTATTTAAAAGATATGCTTTAGATAGCGTAAAACTGAATTTAAAAATGATGGTAGAGATGGGAACTGGTTTTTATCTTTAAAATTTCATCTTCTTCCCAAATTAGATTGTCTTCTTGTTTTAACGAATTACACAAACAGAAACACACAATATCCCTGCCTCTATCGAGATATAAACGCTGTTACACGCAGCAAATAATATTGAAAATTGGATAATAGCAATGATATTTTTAGCTTATACGTTACATAAAAAAAATGCTTCCACCTAATGAGTCTTGTATTATTCTGTTTGCAAATATCATTGTGAGATGAATTTAAGAGAAAATCAAAATATCTTGTTCATTACATTACATAAACATGTGTAAGTGGAAACGATAATTTATTTTCAAAGAGATAGCTCTTAGACAAAAGCCAAAACTTTTATATTTCAGCCATGTTTCATAAATAATCGAATGATATGAATCTATAATTTGCTAGAATATGACTGTCTTATACAACCATCAATACAATCTATTTTATATGTCTTCATAGCATGTTTCTATTTTTTTACGATTGGAATTATTAAAAAACAGGATATCATTGTATTTCATCCTTGAGAGTACGGCTTAGTAATGTGTGCGCCGCTTCAGTTATGTTTTTACCACAATAGAGAATTTGATAAATTTGTTCTACAATGGGCATTTCTACCCCAATACGTTGCGCCAACGTATGTACTTCCTTGGTATTTAAGTACCCTTCCACAACCTGACCAATTTGTTTTTCCGCTTCTTTTATATCTATTCCTTTACCAAGAAGTATTCCAAAACGACGATTACGCGACTGATTATCAGTACATGTCAAAACCAGATCACCTAAGCCTGTCATTCCCATAAATGTGGAAAGCTCAGCACCCATAGCCCCCCCTAAACGACTGATTTCAGCTAGTCCTCGTGTGATGAGAGCTATTCGTGCATTTGCCCCAAACCCCATACCGTCTGATATTCCTGCACCAATAGCAATAACATTTTTGACTGCTCCCCCTAATTGAACACCAATCATGTCTGAACTTTTATAAACTCTAAAACTTTTGTCACAATGAAAAAATTGCTGTAATTCTTTACCAAACTCAACATCAGAAGCTGCTATCGTCATTGCAGTAGGCCAACCAATAGCTAGTTCTTGAGCAAAAGTTGGTCCAGAAAAAACTGCTAAAGGAATTTTTTCACCTAAAATCTCACGAGCAACCTCTTGTAAGAAACGTCCGGTACCATGTTCTAAACCTTTTGTTGCCCAAATAACGCGTGAATGCTGATCTAAATAAGGCTGAATATTATACAAAACTTGATGAAATACATGGCTTGGAACAGCGATTAATATATTGTGACTTGCTGCTATTGCAGTTTCAAGCGAAGCTTCAAGTAATAAATTTTCAGGAAATTGAATATCGGGTAAATATACTTGATTACAACGTTGTTCCTGTAATTCTTTGATATGTTGAGGATTATATCCCCAAAGTAAAACATTATGACCATTACGGGCAAGAGCAATCGCTAATGCAGTACCAAAAGAACCAGCACCAATAATTGTCATTGCAGCGGTTTTCATTAAGTTTTCTGATTATTCTCTAAACTTTTGATTTCAAGTGCATATTATTATCACAAATAACTTTAATGCTATCTTTAATATAAATTCTGTAAATTATAAAAACGTTACCGCTTCGTAGCTCTTATCTCACACAGCATAAAAACTTGTTTCTCACATTCTCTTTCTTTGTAGTAAATTGCATAGACATCACTTTTTGTATATTCTACAAATAGCTATTTGTCTCAAAAATTAAAGCTTGACTCAATACTCCATGGACTTTCTCTTTTAAAATAAAAGTACATTCAAAATCATGATACTCATTCCACTGATATCTTGCACTTAACCCCTCTTTAATATCCTACGAATTTTTTGTAAGAGCTGATACACGCCGCATCAGCTCCACAGGTATTTCTAACAATTACTCCACAGGAGACTGCGTACTTAACCCCTGCTCCATAGGCATTTCTGAACTAGGAACTTGATCTACAGGAGTTTGCGTACTTAGCCCCTGCCCCATGGGCATTTCTGAACTAGGAACTTGATCTACAGGAGTTTGCGTACTTAGCCCCTGCCCCATGGGCATTTCTGAACTAGGAACTTGATCTACAGGAGTTTGCGTACTTAGCCCCTGCCCCATGGGCATTTCTGAACCAGGAACTTGATCTACAGGAGTTTGCGTACTTAGCCCCTGCTCCATGGGCATTTCTGAACCAGGAACTTGATCTACAGGAGTTTGCGTACTTAGCCCCTGCCCCATGGGCATTTCTGAACTAGGAACTTGATCTACAGGAGTTTGCGTACTTAACCCCTGCCCCATGGGCATTTCTGAGCCCTGTATCTTTTCTGGCTGTTTTCTTACGGATATATCTTTGTTTGATAACTGCTCAGATACTGAAGAATCATCTCTACTTGATATTTCCGGTTCAATAACACGTCCTGAGCCACCCATCATATTATAATTCAAATGAGAAATAGCCCACCAAGTTCCCCCAATAATAACAAAAACGCAAATAGCAGCAAACCACAACGCGCTTAAATTCCACTTGGCATCTGGACCAGAATTCAAGTGCAAAAAGAAAACAATTTGTACTATAATCTGAATAATCGCCATCCCAATAAGATACGCAACCTTTGTACTAACTGCCCAACTTTCCATCATTCCATACATCACAGGAACAAAAGAACCCAAAGTGAAAAATACAGCCAGAATAAAACCGACTAAATATGAACCAGTACTGGGACCATGTGTTTCATTTTGCATGCTCATCACAACGCTCCTAATAGATAAACCATGGTGAAAACACCAACCCATACAATATCAAGTAAATGCCAAAAAATGGAAAGGCATGCTAAACGTGTCTTATTGTTCTGATCCAAGCCATTACGACGAAGATGAAAAAACATCACAACCATCCAAAGAAGACCAACACTTACGTGAAGTCCATGGGTGCCAACCAAAGCAAAAAATGCTGACCAATAAGCAGAGAGAATCTCCCGACCAAAAAGCTGTAAACCTGTTGCAGAATCAATACCAGCATAAGCATTTGGATCGTAATAAAAGACCTCACCCAAAAGTTCATGAAATTCGTAAAGTTCCATACCAATGAAGCAACAGCCAAATACAAAGGTAATAGCCATCCATAAACGCACACCACTGATGTTATTTTTATGTGCTTGTACCATTGTAAAACCATAAGTGACGGATGAAAACAACAAGAAAGCAGTCTCAACCAAAACAAATTTTAAATCAATAAACTCATTGCCCGCCTTACCACCACCATAAGAAGCAGAAAAAACAGCAAAACTTGAAAAAAGTGTCGAAAACAGGATCAAATCTGAAAGAATATAGACCCAAAAACCAAACGTCATTACCGAACTATTATCGTGGTGATGTTCATCCACAGCACTCACATTATTTATTGTTACTGCACTCATACTGTCACTCCTTGTTCTTTAAGAACAGCTGTAAAGGCATCTTCAGTTTTTTGTACTTCTTCAGCCGGAATATAATAACCATGATGGTCACCTGTTAATGAATGACACACAAGCGTTGCAATAAAACCAATCAAGCCGACCGCAACAAGCCACCAAATATGCCAGACAAGCGCAAAACCAACAACTAACGAGAAGAATCCCGCAATAATTCCAGCCGATGTATTGGACGGCATATGAATTTTTGTAAATCCACTGGTAGGACGTTGATAACCACTTTTCTTCATATTCCAATAAGCGTCATCAGACTGTATTTTCGGAACTATTGCAAAATTGTAAGAAGGAGGCGGTGAAGAGATAGACCATTCAAGAGTCCGTGCATCACCCCAAGAATCATTTAATGTTACAGGTAAACGTCCCTTATGTTTGATACCGTACCAAATCGCCAAAACAACTTGCAGCACAAAACAAAGGATACCAAGCAAAATAATAAAAGCGCCCAATGCAGCAATCATAAACATCGGTTGCCAACTAGGTTCCATATAATGCTGGAGACGACGTGTCCCACCCATTAAACCAAGTGCATAGACTGGGAAAAAGGCAAGGTAAAAACCAATGAACCAACACCAGAAAGATGCAATACCCAATGCCCGATTTGGTTTATAACCAAAAACTTTTGGAAACCAAAATGCAATCCCCGCTAAGTACGCAAAAACGACACCCCCAATAATTGTATGATGGAAATGCGCTACCAAAAACAACGAATTATGAAACTGCCAATCAGCTGGCACAATAGATAACAAAACACCAGTTAATCCACCACCAACAAATGTAAAGATCATTCCCATGCACCAAAGCATTGGAGGCTCAAAGCGAATCCGCCCCTTATACATAGTTAGCAGCCAATTAAAGACTTTTACACCTGTTGGAACGGCAATAATCATTGTCGCAATACCAAAGAAAGTATTCACAGCTTCACCGCCACCCATTGTGAAGAAATGATGTCCCCAAACAAGAAGCGAAAGAATCAAAATAACCAACATGGCCCATATCATCGAAGTATAACCAAAGAGGCGTTTTGAAGAAAAAGTTGATACAACCTCAGAAACAATTCCAAAAGCAGGAACAACCAAAACATAAACCTCAGGATGACCAAAAACCCAAACATAGTTAATCCATACCATCGGATTTCCGCCACCAACATTGGAAAAGAAATTCATGCCCAAATAACGATCGCATGCCAAGAGTGCAAATGCTACAGTTAAGACAGGGTAAATAACTAAAATAAGGACATTGCTAACAAAAGCGCTCCAACAAAAAACAGGCATTCTCATCATCGTCATCCCAGGAGCACGCATCTTAATCAAAGTCGCAACAAAATTGACCGCCCCCATTGTTGTCGCTATACCAGAAAGTTGAAGTGACCATAAATAATAGTCTACCCCTGTATCTGGACTCGTTTGCAATTCTGTAAAAGGTGGATACATCAACCAGCCACCACGACCAAAATTCCCAACACCTAGGGATATGTTAATCAATATTGCCCCTGCAGCCGTAATCCAAAAACCTAGATTATTTGCAAAGGGAAAAGCAACATCACGCGCACCAATTTGAAGCGGTATAAGATAATTAAAAAGGCCAAATAAAATAGGCGTAGCCATGAAAAAAATCATGATAGTGCCATGCGCCGAAAAAATTTGATCAAAATGGTCAGGGGGCAAATAACCTGCACTTTCACTCCCAAGAGCTAAAGCTTGATGTGTTCGCATCATGAGTGCGTCCGCAAAACCGCGAACAAGCATAATAATTCCAAGAACTATGTACATAATGCCTATGCGTTTATGGTCAACAGTTGTAATCCAATTTCGCCATAGAATCCCCCACCACCCAAGTGCTGTTAGAGCAACAACAGCAATTAAACCAACCACAACAATCGCAATACACGTGTATAAAACGATCGGCTCATGTGCAAGTGCATGAAAAGCACCTGCCGTAGGATCTGTAAGTCTTCCAAACATTTCTCAACCCATTTCAAATGAAATTCAAGTTTAAAAGAAACCTTATGTTAAAAGGGCTCTTTCTTTACTGACCCTTTAAATAACATCAGGATCAAATACTGAACATAGTGCACCCCATAGAGTCTGAGCAGCAGCACGTTTCATTAAATCCTCATTACATACCGTATTTTCATCGACACATCGATTAACAACACGATAGTAAAGGCGCTTCTCAACAGGTGCAAAATAACGAACTTCAGCATCTTTTTTCTTCGCAGCAATATCACCCATACGAGGCGCAATAGAAAGTTGACGATAAGATGCACGATCAAGTACTCGACCATTAGCCCGAGCTTTTACAATCCAATCCTCAAAGTCCTGCAAAGACACAGAATGCCACTTAAACCGCATACTCGAAAAACCATCACCACTGTAATTTGCTGAGGTTCCTTTGAATACTCCTTGCTCTTCAGCGACCAAATGCAACTTAGCATTCATCTGCGGCATAGCGTAAAGAACTGTACCCAGTTTGGGGACCCAAAAAGCATTGACAGAATTCTCTGACGTCAATTGCAATAAAACCTGACGTCCTTCAGGCGCATAAATCTCATTAATCGATGCAACACCATATTCAGGATAAATAAAAAGCCATTTCCAATCAAGAGAAACGGCATCAATCTGTAATGGCTTTCCTTCACCTACAACTTCCACTGGGAGAGGATTTGTAGGTTCCAGCTTATAAGTATAATAAGCTGTTAATGAACCTAAAACCATTACAATTACAATTGGAATACCCCACATCAACGCTTCAATTTTATTTGAATGCGCCCAATCAGGAGAATAGTCCGCTTTCATATTCGATGCGCGATATTTTATAGCTAAAAACACCACACTCACCATAACTGGGATGACAACACAAAGCATCACCACCACACAAACAACTATCAAAATGAGCTGTTGACGTGCAACATAACCTGATGGCTGTATAACATCAATTTTACAACCAGATAAAAGCAGTGCTCCCCCTAAAATCACAAGCATTTCTAATTGTCGAACAAAGCTTTTCATCTCTATTTACCCCCGTCATATGCACCAAAAATTGTCATAAAATATATATACCTCATATTGTACAGATTTGAAAATAATTATCAAGTGAATTCAATGCCTATATTACTCTTATCAAACGCTTATTCTTTACCTATCACAATTTAATTGTTTTGCTTAATTGTTTTGCAATATATTCAAGTGCAAACCAATATCCATCACCTCCACACCCAGTTATGATAGCGTCTACACCTGCAGATGTATAAGAGTGGTGACGAAAAGCTTCACGCTGGTAAATATGAGATAAATGAACTTCTACTTTCGGCCCTGAAAACATTTTTAGGGCATCAAGAAGTGCAACAGATGTATGACTGTAAGCCGCTGGGTTAATGATCAATCCAGAACTTGCCTCTATTGCTTCTTGTATCCATGCTACCAACTGCCCTTCACAGTTACTTTGATAAAAATTTATTACGATATCATTTTTTTTTGCCCATTCTCTGCATCTTTTTTCAATATCTTCCAGAGTCTCAGTTCCATAAATTTCTGGCTCACGTTGACCTAGAAAATTTAAATTAGGACCATTTAAAATCGTTATCACCTCAGACATAGCATGCCTTTTCTTTTAGACCTATCACTTATTAAAAAAATATTTAGCATGTTTTTACGACAATAAAGCCCCATCCTTAATCTCAAAGAATTCTGCGCGTCCTTTTAAGTCATCAAATAAAAGACGATCTGTTCCTGTCATAAATGTTTGTACAGCTAAATCATCAAGAATATCAAATAAAGCAGCACGTCGATGCGAATCAAGATGAGCAGCCATTTCATCAAGAAGAAGAATAGGAGCTTTTTCCGACATCATACCTGTTAGACGTGCATGACACAAAACTAAACCTGTCAGCAGCGCTTTTTGTTCACCTGTTGAACACGATGCAGCTCCCATATTTTTATCAGCATAAAAAACCTGCAAATCTGCGCGATGTGGTCCTTCTAACGTCCGCCCAGCAGCACGGTCCATTGCGCGATTATGCCGCAATCGATCACAAAATTGCTCTTCAACTTCAATTGCTGATATTTCACTAAGAGCTGTTTCCAAAAAACCATCAATTTGCAAAAAAGCTCGTGGAAAAGGTATCTGTGATGGCATTTGTGTAAACATATCATTTAAAAGACGAATAACATCAACACGCGCCGCAGAAATAGCTGTCGCCAGTTCTGCCATCTGCTTTTCTAAAGCATCAAACCAAGCATAATCTTCATTTCCATCTAAAAACAAACGATTACGTGCGCGCATAGCTCTATCATAATCGGCTATGCGGCGCCTATGCAAGGGATCAATCGCCAAAACCATACGATCCAAAAAACTACGGCGCTCAAGCGAAGGACCTGTAAAAAGACCATCCATGGATGGTGTTAGGACACTAATATGACAATAATCTGTTAGGCAATCACCCGACTCATTTACACCATTAATATGGACTTTTCGACTGTTATCGCTAACCTCCAAAGCTGTACCAATCTTTACTTCACCATAAAGAGCGCATTCAAGACGCGCAAATACAACAAATCCTCCACCGTCACCATCTACAAAGCTAACGTCAGAATAAGCAGCACGCCGCAAACCACGACCAGGAGAAAGAAAAGATAACGCCTCCAAAAGATTCGTCTTACCAGCACCGTTATGGCCGGTAAAAACCACATGCTGACCAGAAAAATGAATATTGAAAAAAGGATAATTGCGATAACGTAAAAGCTTCAGCTGCCTCACTGCCACTTTGTGCACATGACTGGCCATGCATTGCAAAACAATTGCCCCTAAACGCGAATAGGCATCAGTACATAGAGCACATCCACATCATCATTATCACGAATCAGAGCTGGTGCTCCAGCCTCAGCCAACATAAAAACCATCTCGTCACTTGAAAGCTGCCCAGCAATATCCAAAAGATAACGTGAATTAAATCCTATCTCAAGCGGTTCAGATGCATAAGTTACTGATAATTGATCTTCTGCACTGCCCGAATCTGGGCTATTAACAACAAGCCTTAACTGTCCGTGCTCAATCGTTAATTTAACTGCACGCCCCCGATCACTTGAAATCGTTGAAACACGATCAACTGCAGAAGAAAAGTCCTGCCTATTAACTATTAATTCTTTATCATTTCCAAGAGGGATAACACGTTGATAATCCGGAAATGTTCCATCAATTAATTTTGATGTAAAAATCACAGAACCTACAGAAAAACGAATCTTTGTCTCTGAAAGCTCTATACATACATCGCTATCATTTTCTTCTGAAAGAAGTTTTTGCAATTCTCCTACAGCTTTACGGGGGACAATAACACCGGGCATTCCCTCAACTCCTGAAGGAGCTTCCATCTCAACTTGTGCCAAACGATGACCATCAGTTGCAACCAAACGCAATTTCAAAACACCGTCATTAATAACATGTAAATAAATACCATTAAGATAATAACGGGTTTCTTCAGTAGAAATAGCAAACTGCGTACAATCAAGTAAATGTTTTAAGCTTGATGCCGATAGAGAAAAACGATAACCAAACTGCCCAGGAAGCGACTCTGGAAAATCTGCCTTCGGAAGACATTGAAGCTGAAAATGTGCACAACCCGAAACAACGGACATTGTAGCTGCCTGATTCTCATCGACGGATAATACAACTTCATTGCTATCAGGAAGTTTTCGAATGATATCATAGAGCAAATGTGCTGGAACAGTTGTTGCTCCAGCTTGTTTAACATTAACTGCAAAAGATTCCGTAACCTCTAAATCAAGGTCTGTTGCTTTTAACTGCACAGAACCATTTTCTGCATCAATCAGCACATTCGATAAAATAGGAACAGTATTACGGCGCTCTACCACACGGTGAACCCGACCAAGAGACTTGAGAAATTGACTGCGATCAACTGTAATACGCATAAAAGCCCCGTATGATTTACTAAAAACTATAAGAATTCCTTAGCATTAAAAATAGATCCTCTTCAAAGAATCGCCTGCTAGACTTTATTAAACCTCTCTTAAAATGGCAAGCCACTCCTGCATAAGAAAAAATAAATCTTTTCATTAAATTCTTTAAAGTTTCTCCAAAGAAAGAAACAATAAACACTATACAGCCTGTTCTCCAATCAACCGCTTAAGCAATTCAAGTTCCTTAGCCAAGGTCTGATCACCACAAACCAAATCTTCAATTTTACGCACAGCGTGTAAAACTGTTGTATGATCACGCCCACCAAAACGACGCCCAATTTCTGGCAACGAGCGAGGAGTTAATACTTTTGCTAAATACATTGCAACTTGCCGTGGCTTCACAACCGTACGTGTTCGACGATTAGATAACAAGTCCTGTTTAGAAACATTATAATGACGTGCTACCGTACGCTGAATTTCTTCAATCCGAATGCGCTTAGGTTCACCAGGACGTGTCAAGTGACCTAATAACTCATCAATCCGCTCTAAAGATAAATCAGACTCAAAAGATTGACGAAACAAGAGCTGATTAAATGCACCTTCAATATCACGCCCCGACCCTAAAACCGTTTTCGCAATATATTCCAAGATATCATCAGAAATTGATACCATGCCATCATCTTGTTGTGCCACCTTCAACCGCTGGCGCAACATTTGCAAACGCATTTCATAATCTGGTGCTTCAATTTCAAGGGCTACCCCTCCCTGAAGACGAGAACGAACGCGAAGATCAAGCGATTCTAATTCTGCTGGCGGACGATCTGCAGCGACAACAACTTGTTTTGCACTATCAAGCAACATATTAAGCAAATGGCAAAACTCATGTTGTATCGACTTACCCTGCAAAAACTGCATATCATCAATAATCAAAAGGTCGATATCACGAAGCTGTTCTTTAAAAGAAAGAGCATCATTATCACGAATAGCTGTTGCAAAACGCCACATAAAATATTCAGCAGTTAAATAAATAACGCGCGCAGACGTTAAACGCTTCAATGCAGAAGCAGCAATTGCCTGAAGCAAATGTGTTTTTCCTAAACCAACAGATGCGTGAATAAAAAGAGGATTAAAACGCAAAGCACTTTTATGCCCCTCCGCAATTGAACGCGCAGCTGCTAAAGCAACACGATTAGAAGCCCCCTCAACAAAACTTTCAAAAGTATAGCGCGAATCAAGCGGAGATCCAAAAACTCCCGTTTGAGAACTCTTAACTGAATGCTCTGCACAACTTTCAACAAAAGATGAAGTCGCCTGCTCCTCTAGCACAACAGAAGGAACACTTCTTTTACAAACGACGTCTCTTGAAACGCGTTCCATACCACGAACAATAACTTCAACACGAAGAATTGCTGAATTCTCTTGTTTCCATAAATGAGTCAAAAGAGAACCATAGTGATTATTAATCCATGAACGTAAAAAAGCTGTAGGAACAGAAAGCTTTACAAGAGTATGGCTATATTCAGCAAGCTTCACACGTCCAAACCAACTGGTATAAGCCTCAACACCAACCTGCACCTTTAATTGCGCCATAACACGTATAAAAGCCGCCGCACTTTCCTCCTCTGAAACAATAGAATGCCCTATAGAAGCATTTCTACGAACATCCTCATCACTCTCCGTCATCCTATTCTTTATTATGTTCTCTGCTGACAGGATATTCACCGAAACCCTTTTAAAGGAACTAGCTTTAGAGTTCAATTTATCCACCATCTTCCATCCTGATAAAAATAAAATTTTGTCCTGCCAAACAGCTAAAATAAATCTAGCGAAGGCAAAACGCCCTACCCCAAATAAGATTACTCACCCTCCCCTAGGATAGCCTCATCACAACCCCACTAACAAAGATGACCAATAAGATTTACTTGCACTCATGATATGACCCACTCTTCTAAAATGGTAAACATATCTATTCAGAAAACTAAAAAATCGTCAGAAAACCTTTCCAGAACAAAAGCTTCGAAAAGCCTAAGTCAAAACATCTTGTACTCAACAAAATATAGAACAATGTGCTGGTGTGACCCCTTCATGCTTTTTAGTCTTCATAAGAACCATACAAAACAGCAGAGGTAAAATGCAAGAGGTCAAAATAAAATCAAAAAACCAGAAAAAAATGCTTGTATCAATGAGGAATGAAAAAAATATTGATTCAATTCATTTTTTTTCTCTAAATTTACCAACAATTAAAAAATCTCTTCAGATTAAAAAAAAAAAATAAAATGCTTGACAAAAAAGACTCTGTAAAAATCCACAAAGCTTGTGGATAACCATACTCCCCCCTATAAACTTTCTCTCCTTTTTCAAGAGGAGAATCATTATCGATTCTTATTTTCGATAGAAACTTTTTGAAATAATAAACAAAAAGCCAGCATCCTCATGGATACTGGCTTGATTCTCAATAAAGGAGAAAAAGCTTAAACGCTGAGAACCTTCAAACGTTTAGCTAAACGCGATACTTTCCTCGCAGCAGCATTTTTATGAAAAACCCCTTTAGAAACCGCACGCATAATTTCAGGCTCAAAATTCTTAAATGCAATCTCTGCAGATGCCTTATCGCCACCCGCTAAAGCATCATCAAACTTACGTATAAAGGTACGAACGCGCGAACGACGGGCCCTATTAACCTGTGTGCGTGCCGCAACCTTGCGCACCGCTTTTCGAGCAGAAGGTGTATTCGCCATAAATATAATCTCTCTTTCAACACCTTGGTAAAATGAGTCTAAAGAACAACTCTACCAATATAAATAAATTCAACCCAAGCAAAACTATAAAGCTGCCTATAACTGTGTGGCTTATAGCGCAATCCCAAAGCTAACGTCAATTAGATTTTCAAAGATAGTCATAAAAAAACGAAGCCAAACTCTTTGATCCGCAACTTTATAGCTTAATAATAGATATTCCTTAACAAACAAAAGAATTTAAACAGCTAACTTACGCAAGACATATTGCAAAATTCCCCCATGATGCAAATAATCTAGCTCATCTTCAGTATCGATACGGCATAATAACGGAGCGGTTTTTATCGTACCATCAGAAAAAGTAATTTTCGCTACTGTCTTTTGACGAGGTTTCAAGTTATGAATTCCTTCAATTGTCACCTTTTCATCTCCCTTTAAGCCTAAAGATTTCCAACTTACACCCTCCTCAAAGACAAAGGGAACAATGCCCATACCAACAAGATTAGAGCGATGAATCCTTTCAAAAGACTGTACAATCACTGCTTTTATACCAAGAAGATTGGTACCTTTGGCTGCCCAATCGCGCGATGATCCATTGCCATATTCAATACCAGCAAAAACAACAAGTGGAGTACCTTCTTGTTTATACGCCATTGCTGCATCGTAAATGGCTTGTTCTACCGCTGACGGATAATGAACCGTATAACCTCCTTCTCGACCATTTTCCCCCAACATGAAATTACGAATGCGAATATTGGCAAAGGTCCCACGCACCATAACTTCATGATTCCCACGACGCGTTCCATACTGATTAAAATCAGCCACTTTAACACCATGATCCATTAAATATTTTCCGGCAGGAGAAGCTGCTTTAATAGAACCAGCAGGAGAAATATGATCCGTCGTGATTTTATCACCAAATAAACCTAAAATCCGTGCATCTTTAATATCTGGTAAGATATCAGGTATTTTCTGCATATCATCGAAATAAGGTGGATTGCGTACATAAGTGGATTGCTCATCCCAAGAATAGGTAGAACCCGTAGGAATCTGAACTTTTTGCCAATTTTCATCTCCCTTAAAAACATCTGCATACTTTTCAGCAAAAACCTTACGCGTGACATTTTTTTCGATGAATTCCTGTATTTCTTGAGAGGTTGGCCAAATATCTCTCAAATAAATGGGTTGGCCATTTGAATCTTCACCAAGAGGTTCCTTGGTTAAATCTTTACACACCGTCCCGATGAGCGCATGTGCAACAACTAACGGTGGTGAAGCTAAATAATTCGCTTGCACATCAGGGGAAACACGCCCTTCAAAATTACGATTTCCCGAAAGAACTGCAGATGCAATTATACCATTGTCATTAATCGTTTTGGAAATAGCTGGATGCAAAGGACCAGAATTCCCAATACATGTTGTGCACCCAAATCCTACTAAGTTAAATCCTAATGCATCTAAATCTTTTTGCAGACCCGAGTTTTGCAGGTAAGCTTCAACGACTTGTGAACCTGGTGCAAGAGAAGTTTTTACCCATGGTTTGCTCTTGAGACCTTTTGCCACTGCATTTCTTGCCAAAAGACCCGCTGCAATAAGAACACTTGGATTCGATGTATTCGTACACGACGTAATCGCAGCGATCACCACATCACCGTGACCAAGCGTATATTCTTCACCCTCGACCCGATAACGCTTATTTTGTTCAGAAGTCTTCTTATAGTCTTCGACCAATGCCTTCTCAAAACCCTGCCCAACGTTTTCCAATGCAATACGTCCTTCAGGACGTTTAGGACCAGCCATAGAAGGAACAACAGTTCCCATATCCAATTCAATTGTATCACTAAAAATGGGATGAGCCACCATTTCGTCATGCCACATCCCTTGTGCTTTGGTGTAAGCTTCTACTAAGGCAATCCGATTTTCATCACGCCCTGTCATATTGAGATAACGCACTGTCTCCTTATCAATTGGGAAAAAACCACACGTTGCTCCATATTCAGGTGCCATATTTCCAATCGTTGCCCGATCAGCAAGCGTCATCTGCTCCAAACCAGGACCAAAAAACTCAACAAATTTACCGACAACACCCTTCCGGCGTAGCATTTGAGTCACAGTCAATACGAGATCGGTGGCTGTTACACCTTCTTTAAGTTTACCTGTTAGACGAAAACCAATCACTTCAGGTAACAACATAGAAACAGGTTGGCCTAACATTGCTGCTTCTGCTTCAATACCACCAACACCCCAACCTAAAACCCCTAAACCATTAACCATAGTCGTATGCGAATCAGTTCCCACACAGGTGTCAGGATAAATCGTCTCACAGCCCTCTTCATTCTTCATCCATACACATTGTGCTAAATATTCTAGGTTAACCTGATGACAAATCCCTGTTCCTGGAGGAACAACGCGAAAATTTTGAAAGGCTTGCTGCCCCCATTTAAGGAAACGATAGCGTTCACCATTGCGTTCATATTCATGCTCAACGTTTTCCTTAAAAGCCATGGAATTGCCAAAAGCATCAACAATAACTGAGTGATCAATGATGAGATCAACGGGAATGAGAGGATTGATTTTTTCAGCGTTACCGCCAAGTTTAACCATAGCATCACGCATTGCAGAAAGATCAACAACTGCTGGAACACCTGTAAAATCCTGCATAAGAACACGTGCAGGACGGTAAGCAATTTCTGCCCCAGCGCTCCCTTTGTCGTTTAACCACTTAGCAACATTGAGGATATCCTCTTTTTTAACTGTGCGACCATCTTCAAATCGCAATAAATTTTCGAGAATAACTTTCATCGAAAACGGTAACCGAGAAACACCTTCAAGACCATTCTTCTCCGCTTCGATCAAGCTATAATAAGTATATTCTTTGCCACCAACATTTAATACTCTGCGACAATTAAAGCTATCAATTTGAGTCATGACTGTCCACCCTCATACTATAACCACCCAATTTCCAGGAATGAACAACACAAACTACGAGTCAAGGTCGCAGCTTGAGCGCAGACGCAATCACCTCCGCCATCCATTTCCCCCTCCACCCTCTCGTAGGCAAATGCGGAAATCAGCGCCAGAAACCATTTTACACCAGATATTGATGTAAGGTATCTCTTATAGAACTATTTCTAGAACTATTCTAGGTACAATTGCACAAAAAATGTGTTTTTTATTCTATAATGCAATAAAGAATATGAAAATAAAAACAAAATAGGCAATCACATGGTGTTATCAGGCAAAGATTTAGCCGCTTACAGAAACGAGGAAATTCTGTTTAAAGGTCTTTCTTTTTGTTTATTTTCACAGCAACTGATGACAATCACCGGTCCTAATGGTATCGGAAAATCTACATTACTCCGAATCATTGTCGGTCTTCTTGAAGCTGCTGAAGGTCATATAATACTTAAAGACCATAATCAAATATACCCTGTTGCAACTGCGTGTCATTATCTTGGTCCTCAAAATGCTATGAAACCTCTCTTATCTGTCATTGACAATTTGCAATTTTGGGCAGATTTTTACGGTCAACATTTACGCTTTGTGCATGAGGTTCTTGCCGATATTGGTCTTTCTAACCTTGAACATTTACCCTTTAAAGCTCTGTCAACTGGACAACAAAGGCGCGTAGCTATTGCTCGCCTTTTGCTCTCCTATCGTCCTCTTTGGATTTTAGATGAACCAATATCTGGACTTGATAACCATGCTCAAAAACTCCTTGCTCGTATTTTCCAGCGTCATCTCAATCAAGGTGGTATGATTATCGCTGCAACTCATAATTCCCTAGGTATTCCAGAAAACCATAAAATCGCTCTGGAAAAATTTTTACCTCTCTAGGAGAGAATAAAATGAAAGCACTGTTCTGGCGTGACCTTAAACTATTATTAGCGCCACAAGCCTCTTCACTAACAGGACTATTATTTTTTATCGCTGTTGTTGTCATAACCCCCTTTGCCATTGGACCAGATCCCAAAATTCTTGCACAAATAGGGCCAGGTATATTGTGGTTTGGAGCCCTTCTTGCAGGACTCCTCAATCTAAACAAACTTTTCCAAATCGATCGCGATGATGGTAATCTCGACCAATTTATCCTTTCAGGAAAAAGACAAAGTTTTACACTAATTGTTTTTACCAAATGTCTTGCCCATTGGGTAGGAACAATGCTTCCTCTTATTTTTGCTACACCTATTTTAGCCCTCATGCTCCATTTAGATGTAACAATAACTTTTACAACAATACTTACCCTTTTATGCGGAACACCAGCCATTATTTTTATTGGCGCCATAGGCGCGGCACTGGCAACCTCATTGTTGCACAGTACTCTGCTTATTTTTATCATTATCTTGCCGTGGGTCATTCCAATTATGATTTTTGGTGTCTCGGCTGCTACAGCCCCAATAAATCCAAATATTTCTTTTCTCACGTCCTTGGCTCTTCTCAGCGCTTTTTCACTTCTTTTGAGTCTCTTTGGCTCTTTTGTTGCTGCGATAACGCTTAAACTTTTATCAGAATAATAAAAGATGATTGCCGCATAGCAAAACTCTGCCTATTATGAATTTCATGAATGAACTATCTCGTCCATATAAAATCAGGTCACTCCCTGCAAGTTTCATCCTTTTCATGAAAATAAGCAGTATCGTCTTACCTTGGTTGGCCGGCATAACATTGTGTTTCCTTATTTTAGGACTTATTCTGGTGATGTATTCCCCTGATGACTATCAACAAGGCATTACTGTTAAGATTATGTACCTTCATGTACCCTTTGCGTGGTTGTCTACATTCTGTTATGTAACGATGAGTGCAGCAGCATTAGGAAATCTGATTTGGAAATATCATCTTGCTGATGTGGCACTTAAATGTGGAGCGCCTATTGGAGCGATTTTTACCGCATTGGCTCTCATGACAGGAGCACTTTGGGGGCGACCTACATGGGGAACATGGTGGGTCTGGGATGCACGGTTAACATCAGTTTTAATTCTGCTTTTTATCTATCTTTCCATTATCCTGCTTGGACGTGCTTTTGACAACCAAGTAAAAGCCGCTCGCGCTACTGCAATTCTTACACTTGTTGGATTTGTTAATATTCCTGTTATTAAATTTTCCGTTAATTGGTGGAATACATTGCATCAACCAGCATCATTGTTACGTGCTGGAGGATCAACAATCGACAATGCTATGTTATGGCCCCTTATAACAATGCTATTTTGTTTTATCTTTATGTTTATTGCACTCTATTTGATGGCTATGCGAAATGAAATCAATAATCATTATATTCGAATACTTCAGATTAAAAAATCCCGTCGTGCACAACAACAGGACTCTTCATCATGCTCGACCTAAATGGCATCCAGGGCGGACTTTTAGGAAATCTATCTCAGAAAATTGATTTTTTCCTTAGCACCCTTAAACACGAGCAAATTGTTGTTTTAAGCTATGTGCTTTCTGCAATATCCCTCTTATGTCTTATTGGATATATTCTTTGCAAAGCGCTATACCAAAAAAAAATTCTCCAACAGCTAAACAAAAAAGAGTTGTCACAAAAAGAAAAGTATAATGAAAAACATCCCTCCAAAACTTAAAAAAAATATATCTTTGCCTGTTCTGCTTGTTTTTTTTGGACCATTTGTGCTTTTTCTTCTTCTCGTGGTGCTTTTTTTCAACTTTATGGATAAAAAAAACCTTCAAGATTCTTCTCTTCTCCCAAACGCATTAGCTGAAAAACCTGCTCCCAATATTCATCTTCCTCTTCTTGATAAAGAAAGTTATCTCAATTCAAAACAGTTTAAGGGACGTGTCACGTTGATCAATTTTTGGGGCTCTTGGTGTTTGCCCTGTCGCGAAGAGCATCCTATTCTTATGAAAATTGCACAAGATAGACGTTTTGATCTGATTGGTATTAATTATAAAGATAACAAAACAAACGCCCTGCGCTTTTTAAACAGTTTTGGTAATCCTTTTAAATTTATTGGCTTTGATGTTTCAGGATATACAGCTATTGATTGGGGAATATATGGACCCCCAGAAACCTTTCTCTTGAATAAAGAGAGCATCATCATTGCCAAACATGTTGGTCCCTTAACATGGCAAATTTATCAAAAAAAAATTCTACCAAAAATTAAACAAGCGATCATGACAGAAGAAAAATAAAATATCAAAATATTGATTTATAAATAGTAATTTACCATTTCTATCTATTAACTGAAAATACCGTATACTATGAGTGTTTTTTAAAATTTCTATATGTTGAATCAAAAAAACATTTAAGATAAAGACTAAAAATACCCCTTATGAATTGTCTAAACGTGAAAATAATTGGCAATATTTTAAGTTGAAAAATACAATAATGCAGGTTTGTAAAAACATAACGTTTTATCATGCTATGTATGCTACTTTATTTATACGGATCCTCATTCTTCTTAGGAAAATTTGACAAGAGCATTACCATTGTTGATTCAAAAACATGTGCAAAGAAATATCTGTAGAGCAAACCTCCCAAATATAACAAAAATTTAAGTAGTTTTCATTTTTTTAGCGATTAAATATCTGTTTTGGAACTTTATTTTTGATTATTTGGACAAAACAATATTGCTATAGAAACATCGTTAGATTAGTGAAAGCAACCAACTATTATTTTCAAAATCATATAGTGTTCTGTCTCCGCTTTTTTATCTGAAATGCACATTGTTATGAGGGGACTTCACCACTATTTTCATCTTTATAAAATAACAAATCCATTCCTTCGCAGCGTTATTGGTATATTTATTCCCATTACACTATCTGTTCGTAATAGACTCCATAAAGCCCATATTGAGTCTATACATTCTTATTCTTTCGATAATTTATCTTATGATTACAACTAATAAGCTTTTTTGACTTTTAATAAGATAAATTCGAGTAAGAAAATATGACTACAATCAAAAAATCTCATTTAACAGAGAAGATAAGTTATAAGTACATGATCAATCTATCAATGAATATTATAAAAGAATTCATTGTAAGAAATAAGCTTTTGAGATGAAAAAATAAACAAGAAGCTTTTTCGAGAGGAGAAAATATATTTTACAGAGAACTCTTTTTTAAGCACTCGGTGACGTGATTACTGATTTCAACAGAAAGATCACTCGTATACATTAAAAAACTCTAAGACAAGAAATATTCTAGAAGTTCATATGAGCTTATAGGTAAACTTTTATGACGCAAATAAAATAGGCTTTTGTTGCAATCATCATTTTTTTATGAAAAATATTTGATTATGTTTTTTCTTCTAAAATTCTTGTGGTGTAAAACAATACGTTTTTGAGCAAAATTCACATGTGACTGAAATATATTTATTTTTAACCATTTTATTGCGTTCATCAATCGAAAATCCTTCTAGGATTCCTTTAATTTTTTCGTGTGAACAAGAACATTGATCGACAAGAGAAAAAGGATTAAAAACTCTAACACCTTGTTCATGAAAAAGACGGAACAAGAGCTGTTTACTACCAACTTGGGGATCTGTTAATTCTGAACTTTCAATCGTTGCCATGAGTATTTTAGCTTCCTGCCATTGGTTATCCAATTGGCTATGGGTTTTCGTTTTTTCTCGCGTTTGATGAGGGGTATCTATTTTATGATGAGACAATTCTTGGGGTAAAAGTTGGATCAAAATACCTCCAGCTCGCCAGCTTTTCTGCGTTTTTCCTTGTTGGTCACGATTAATTAATATAGCAACAGCCAAACGGATATCGGTAGGAATTTGTTCTGATTGATCAAAATAAATACGAGAAGTTTCTTGTAAATTTGATCCATCTAATGCAACTATCCCTTGATAGGGCTGCATATGGGGACCTTGATCAATTGTGAAGGCTAAAGTGCCTTTCCCTAAAAGGGTTTCTGAAGAGATTTGATTATTGTCCATGGCTTGTTTAAGCTGTTCTTTATCAAAACGAGCATATCCACGTAAACTGGAAGGAGGCGAAAAATCGCATACCAACATATTAACCGGTCCATCTGAATGAGTTTGTAAAATAAATTTTCCCGTAAGCTTTAGAGAAGTTCCAAGCAAAACAGTTAAAAGTAAAGCTTCTGCTAGAAGATAGGAAACCGGTTCAGGGTATTGATGTCTGTTAAGAATAGAATTTAAAGTTTCTCCAAGTTGTACGGCACGTCCACGAATATCAAGTTCTTCGACTTGAAAGGGAACAACAGTATCATCTTCATGCAAGAAGTTGTTATTGAGAGAGGCTTCATCTTTAGCTTGTTTACTCATAGCTTTGCCTTTTTTATATAATTTGTTGTAGAGGAGCTATTGTGGAGAGAAAAACGCATCTTGTAAACACCAAGAAAGAATTGCCTTTTGAGCATGAAGACGATTTTCAGCCTCATCGAAAACAACGGAGTGCGGTCCATCAATAATAGAATCAACCACTTCTTCACCACGATGAGCAGGAAGACAATGCATAAAAAGAGCATCAGATTTTGCTAATTTCATGAGAGCTTCATTGACTTGATAAGGCTGAAAAATAGAATGACTGCGAGCACGAAACTCTTGTCCCATGGAGACCCATGTATCGGTCATAATACAATCAGCATCTTGAGCTGCTTTTTGGGGACTATGAGTTAGTGTAAGGTGCGCTCCTCGTTCACGTGCCCAATGTATAAATTTTTCTTGTGGTTCACTGCCCTTTGGAGTAGCAATACGCAAATGAAAATCAAAAAGAGCTGCGGCCTCAATTAAGGAATGGAGCACATTATTACCATCCCCCATCCACGCGAATATTTTGCCAGCAATTGGCCCCCGATGCTCTTCATAGGTTAATATATCTGCTAAAATTTGGCAAGGATGTGTATCATCTGTAAGGGCATTAATGACAGGAATTTGTGCATATTGTGCCAATTCGAGCATACGTTGATGTTTTGTTGTTCGTAATATCACGATATCCACAAAACGGGATAAAACACGAGCCGTGTCAGCTATAGTTTCACTATGACCAAGCTGCATCTCTGACCCCGTGAGCATGATTGTATCTCCCCCAAGCTGGCGCATACTGATATCGAATGAAATACGGGTTCGTGTGGATGGTTTTTCAAAAATCATCGCAAGTGTTTTACCTATAAAAGGTTTTGAACCTTTCCCTGCTTTAAAAGATGCTTTAAGGATTTTTGCATAATCGATCAGTGCGCGTGCTATTGCTGGCGTTAAAATGGATAAGTCCGTGAAATGACGAAGAGCATTTGTCATGTGTGTAATATTTGTCTTTCTTTGTTTACTTGCGAAAGATACGCTATTGCTTTTTCAATACGATGCAAACTTTCATCTATTTCTTCTTCCCTAATGATAAGAGGAGGCAATAAGCGCACAACATTGTTGTTGGCAGCAACACTTAAGAGATATTCATTTTCTAAAGCATTAACGACAAGATTAGAAGACACAACACACTGAATACCCACCATTAGGCCCATCCCCTGAACTGCGCAGATAATATCAGGATAGATATTGAGAATGTGCAAAAGTCCACTTCTTAGTTTATTTCCCATACGCTGAACGTGGTTGAGAAAATTTGGCTCTAACAAAATATCAAGAACACTATTTCCTACAGCCATTCCAAGAAGATTTCCTCCAAAGGTTGAACCATGGGTCCCAAGTGTCATGCTTTTTGCAACTTTATCCGTTGCAAGGCAAGCACCTAATGGAAATCCTCCTCCTAATCCTTTTGCGAGGGTAAGAATATCAGGTGAGACATCACTCCATTCATAAGCAAAAAGCTTCCCTGTTCGTCCTATACCCGTTTGGACTTCATCCAAAATCAATAACAGACCATTATCATCGCATATTTTGCGCAAAAATCTTAAATATTCATGAGAAACCGTTCGTATTCCTCCTTCTCCTTGAATAGGTTCAATAAGAATAGCGGCGGTATTTTTATTAATAGCGTTACGCAAAGCGATTTCATCACAAAAAGGTACTTGAATAAATCCACCAGCTTTAGGTCCAAAGCCTTCAAGATATTTTTCATGCCCAGTCGCAGCAAGTGCTGCAAGTGTACGTCCATGAAATGCCCCTTCAAAAGTAATTATTTCAATGCGTTCTGAATGACCAGCAGCATAGTAATAATGACGTGCCGTTTTGAATGCGCACTCCAATGCTTCAGTGCCTGAATTGCAGAAAAAAACCTTATCCGCAAAACTATTTGCACAAAGCCGCGTGGCAAGAGCTGCTTGTTCAGGGGATTGAAAAATATTAGAAACATGCCAAAGTTTTTCAGCTTGCATTTTGAGCGTATCAACCAATTTTGGATGTGAATACCCTAATGCATTAACAGCAATGCCAGATGTGAAATCAAGATAATGTTCTCCCTTATCGGAAATAAGCCATACACCATGCCCCTGTTCAAAATGCAAATCTCGTCGTGCGAAGCATTCATAAAGTGGTTGTATAGAGACGGCATCCATCATAATTTCCTTTATATTTTAACCTTTTCAATATATATACAAAGCAACACTACAAATAAAACAACATGGTACATTTTGTTACGGTGCTTTCAACATTTCATTACGATTAATGATTACACCTATGGAATAGATCATTACACCAATTGAAAAAAAGTCAATGAAGGTTCTATAAATAAGCATTTTGGGAAAAAGCCTTAAACAAAAGTGAAAGTTTAACCTATGATTGATTTGCAAGTTGGGGAAAACATTCTAAATAAACTCTTCAAGAGGTAAAGACTCTTGTCATAGAGTGAGTGCATATTGTAATTTATAATATAATAAGCAAGATGATGTGTTTTAGTTTGTAAGTCCACAGGTTGGATGATTTTCTTATGCTCGCTTAGAGTGTAAAATTCTTTCATTCAGCGTAGTGAAAATATTATTAAAACATTTGAAGATGCAAAGGGGAGAGCATCTTAGTGACGTAATCGGAATGGAGTGCTGGTATGGGTTGGACATGTGAACGCGTTGAGCTTCTTAAAAAGCTTTGGAGTGAAGGGTTAAGTGCAAGTCAAATTGCTGCTCAATTAGGTGGGGTCAGCAGAAACGCAGTCATCGGCAAAGTACACCGATTAAAGTTACCAGGACGCGGTAAGACAGCACAAGGAAGCGCGCGTACGCAAAAACCCCCCGTGGGAAGCAGCCCATCATCTCCACGTGTGCGTCGCAACACATCCACGGTATCGCCAATGAACACATCATCTGTAAGTATTGAAGAAACAGCTTTAAAGACAGAATTTGTAGCGGAAGATATAAAAGAAGTTGATATGTCCACAAAATCCAATGTAGTTGTGCCTATATCACGTCAACTTAATCTTTTACAATTGAGTGAAAATACATGTAGATGGCCGGTTGGCGATCCATTATCAGCAGATTTTCATTTTTGTGGTGCAGATTCTGATGAAAATAGCCCCTATTGTGCCTTTCATGCTAAGTTAGCATTTCAACCAATATCTGAAAGACGTCGGATAAGAGTGTAATATCCTCGATTGAATCTCATATTCTACACCTTCTGCGCTTCGTTATGAAATTTTAATTATCGAATTATTATGAGAAAGAAATTTAATAGAGCTTTTAATGAGTGAAAAAATTTCTTCATGAAACTATTCAACGAAATTGTATCTTTTGTGCTATTGCACAATTATGTGTTGTAAAGTTATATTCCTGTTTATTTCCAAGATCCTCTTTAATTTAGTTGTACTACTTTTAACACTATCCATAGCAATATCTTTTGAATAAGACAATTTCTCATGTTTTTATTCTTCGTGTATTTAATAGAGTAATGCTGTGGTTTATAAAAACAATTTATCGCGTTGCAACCTAAATGAGATCCATCAATATCTCTTTCATTTCAAGCCCTCTTATATTGAATCAATCAAAATCTTTCGTTTGGGCGTCACGAATGAGATGAGAACTGGGGAGAGTAAAAACACTTAAAGAAAAGCATGCCTTCTACAAATGCTTTCAAGTGCCAAGGGCTTCAAGAGTTGTTGCAACATTGGGAGCTAGCAAAGTGTGTGATGATGCCAGCTTGCTCTTTTATTAAGCATAAAGATAAGAGTCTTAATGGATTTATCGTTATACCCTTCACGGATGCCGTCGCAAAATAGGCTTGGATGCGTTGAGAAATGTTTCTTTAAAACAAGCCTGTGCATATATGCAATCCAATGTCATTCTGTTTTGCGTGAGGGATGTGCCCCATCAAAGAATGCGATAAATAAAAGCGTGAAGCAATACGTAGAATGTAAAATGATATATTTATAATTTTTTATAAAAAATTATAAATAAGGGGATATTGTATTCAAGGCTCTTACGAAATATACGAAAACTATAAATTATTACGTATAAATAAATATTAAACCTAGAACGACCACAATAACATCACTTTCCTTTTCCCGACACGAAACGGCGCAACCAAACATAAAGTGCACCTTCTCCGCCATGCTGACGCGCTGCTTGCTCAAACGCATAGACATAATATCGAAAAGCTGGTGTTGATAACCAATACGGAACAAATCTATACAAAGCTCCATCGCTCCCAACAGATCGTCCTTTTCCTGTAATCACAAGGACATAACGCAATCCTCTCTGCTGAGAGGATTGTAGAAAATTTTTTAAGAAAAAATAAGCTTCTTCCTGCATATAACCGTGGAGATCAAGGCGCGCCTCAAGAGGATAACGACCTTGGGAAATTTTACGATGTGCAACATGATCAAAGAAATGAATCTTTTGTACTTGTGTAACTGCCCTCTTTTCTTTTTTAATAAATGTCGAGGATTGTTGATTTTCCTGAGACAATGAAGAGATTTGAGTTACAGGCTGTTTTTTATCATTAATATTTGCAATAGTTTCTGAAGCAGAAGAGAGCATCTTACCGTGAAGCGGTGTTATCGTACGACAAACCATCTCCCATAAAAGGCGATCCTGTGAAGCCAATAAATCTCTTTTTTGTCTCCATTTACTTGAGGACATTTTAATTTCTCATAAATCATTGAATACTTATGGAAGAAAAACAAAAAGTATTTTAATTTTCATTTTCTGTAGCAAAAAGCTTCCAGTTTGGATCTGACGATAAACTATTGCGAACGAAAGTCCAAATATCCCTGATTTCTACAATAGCATCAGGATCACCGTCTATACGCTCACCCTGTTCATTATAAGTAACAGAAATCATCTCACTGACAATACGTATCGTTAAAAGTTCATCCTTTTCTTGTATTGCCGCCGCAACAAATTCGATCTTATTAATTCCAACAAAAGTGAACTCTATTCTCTCTTTATTTTTTTCTCGTTGCTCAATAGCCGTACAAAAGCTCTCAAAAACATCCTGACAAAGCAAGCTTTTAAGTTGATTGCGATCACCTTTGGCAAAAGCTGTTACAATCATTTCATAAGCAATTTGTGCACCTTTTATAAAAAATTGAGGAGAAAATTGAGGATCAATTTTATGCAATTCCCGCAAATTTTTATTCAAAATACTCCCCTCCGGTGAAATTTTATCAATTTCACTAAAGTCGTCTTTTTGTGAATTTTTCTGATGAGGGAACGAAACAATATTATCAGCCGTTTCTGCTTCAACCTGTTTTTTAGAACGACGCGAATAAGGATCAAAGGGGGGCTTTTCAAACCCAATTCGTTTCCCTAATACATTACGGAGTTGCACAAAAATAACAACCATAACAACAAGAGCTATGACAAGTATAACGTCAAATTCCATGGGCGCTGTCAATCTCCAAAGCTTAAATCTCTAATAAACATTGCAGTCAATACCATTTATCAATAAATATGTAAAATAAGGAATCCTACCATTCAAATATTTTTATAGATTTTATATTAAATGGAGTGCTCTTAAGAATTTCTCCCCACCTCATCCAGAAGGAAATTTGCATGTGATAAAACTTTATTCTATAAGTCCTCGTTTTTTTGTTGTTATCTTTCTTTGCATTCTTTTAATCGAGATCGCTGGTTTTATCTTTGTTGGTCAAGAAATTGGTATTTTGGCAACTTTGAGTTTGGTTATTCTCACAACCATAGTTGGGGTCGTTTTATTGCGAGTTCAAGGGTTTTGCCTTTTAAAAAACATACAAACTGAACTTATCCAAGGGCGTACATTAGAGAATAATATTATTAATGATGTTTTCATCATGTTTAGTGCAATTTTACTTATTCTTCCTGGCTTTGTAAGTGATCTCTTGGGAATATTACTTCTTATTAAACCAATTCGCTCTATTGTTTGGCATTTCTTTACATCATTACAAAACAAAATGAATCCCAATACTAAAAGAAAAAATGATGCTGAAAAAATAATTGATCTTAACGCAGAAGATTACACAATTCATGATACGACAGAATCTCCATGGCGCAAAAATGATGATAACCATTGAAATGCCTAAAAAATCTGTAACAAACTAAAAAAATATTCAAGATAAAGAGCGCATTTCTTGCAACCTTTTTCAAGGCGTGATAACCAATTTGGTCTTTAGATCTAAAATAAATATACATATTATAATGAGAGAGGTTCGTCGTATGGCCGAAGGTGAAATGAATAACAGTGGTGGAGAGCCGGTTTTTGCTGTATTAACTCAATATTTAAAAGATTTATCATTCGAAAACCCAGGTGCTCCTCGTTCATTGCGTACGCATGAAAAATCACCACAAATTGATATCAATATTAACGTCAATGCTAACCCAATTGGTGATGACAATTATGATGTCGTTTTGTCTCTCTCCGTCAAAGCCAATGATAATACTGAAATCTTATTTCATGTGGAACTGATTTACGGTGGTGTTTTCCACCTTGAAAACATTCCACAAGAACATGTTATGCCATTGGTCTTTATTGAATGTCCCCGTCTTTTATTTCCATTTGCTCGCCAAATTATATCTGATGCTACTCAAAATGGTGGTTTTCCACCTTTATGGATTGATCCTATTGATTTTGCAGCCCTCTTCCAAAAGCGTCTCGCCGAAGAACAAAAAGACAATCAAATACAGCCCTCTTAAAAAATTTATTCTTTTGCTATCATAAAGCCCCTTGATATATTATTGGTATATTAGGGGCTTTTTTCCTTTAGACGGCTTTTGCGGCATGATAAGCCGCGAGCATTGCAATATTGACCACATCTGTATCGTTTCCACTAAACGGTACAATTTGGACAGATTTTTCCAATCCAATTAAAATAGGACCAATGATGGTTGCTCCACCAAGTTCTTGTAACATTTTGCTTGCAATGGAAGACGCGTGATATCCAGGCATAACCAAAATGTTAGCGGGCTCTGTTAATCCCATAAATGGATATTGCTGCATCAATTTGGAATTGAGTGCTACATCAGCACTTATTTCTCCATCAAACTCAAAATCAACCTTGCGTTCATGCAAAATATTAATCGCATCCTGAATTTGCTGTGTGATTTGCCCTTTCATATAACCAAACGTAGAAAATGCTAAAAATGCTACCCGTGGTTGATATCCAAATCCACGTACAAACGAAGCGGTTTGTTCCGCTATATCCGCAAGTTCTTCAGCATTAGGATTTTCATAAACAGCTGTATCCGTAATAAACACAGTTCGTCCTCGGCAAATAGCCATTGAGATACCAATCAATCGTTCTTTTGGTTTTTCATCAATTGCACGACGTATATCGATCAGCGCTGTTTCATAATTGCGTGTCACCCCTGTAACCATTGCATCAGCATCTCCTAGTGCCACCATACACGCAGCAAAATAATTGCGATCATTATTGATACGACGATGACAATCACGCAACAGCCAACCTTGACGCTGCATCTTTTTATAAAGATAATTCGCATAATCATCTGTACGGCGAGAAAGCTTAGCATTCATAATAGAAATACCTTCACGCTCCAGATCAATTCCAGCGATAACAGCTGTTTCTCTTACTTGCTCTTCACGACCAACCAAAATCGCTTGTCCTAATTTTTGATGAACATAGGAAACGGCTGCCCGCATAATTTGCTCTTCTTCACCTTCTGCAAAGACAATTTGTTTTGGCGCTTGACGAACATGGTTATAAACCCCACGCATCATCGAAGAAGTAGGATCACGTCTCGCATTCAAATCGCGCTCATAGGCCTCTAAATCATCTATGTTCTTTTGCGCAACACCGCTTTCCATTGCTGCTTTTGCTACCGCTATTGAAACAACCGTCAATAAACGCGGATCAAAAGGAACAGGGATGATATAATTAGGACCAAATTTTAATCGCTTTCCACAATAAGCTTCTGCAACGCTGTCAGGCACTTCTTCATGCGCTAAATTGGCAAGAGCCTTTGCCGCAGCAATCTTCATTTCTTCATTAATAACTCTTGCACGCACATCAAGTGCACCACGAAATATATAAGGAAAGCAGAGAACATTATTAATCTGATTTGGATAATCGGAACGCCCTGTTGCGACAATGGCATCATGACGCACTTGCATAACCTCTTCCGGCGTAATTTCTGGATCGGGATTAGCCATAGCAAAAATGATCGGCTGTGGTGCCATAGATCTTACCATTTCAGGAGTAAGAGCACCTTTAGCAGAAACCCCAAAAAATATATCTGCACCTTCCATTGCTTCTATAAGCGTACGTTTATCTGTTTGAATAGCATGCGCAGATTTCCACTGATTCATTCCCTCTTTGCGACCTTCATAGACCACACCCTTTGTATCACATAATATGATATTTTCAGAACGAAAGCCCATCGCTTTAATCAGTTCAATACAAGCAATTCCTGCAGAACCAGCACCATTACAGACTAACCGCGTATTTTGCATATTGCGCCCTGTTAAAGTCAAAGCATTGAGAACACCAGCAGCAACAATAATTGCTGTACCATGTTGATCGTCGTGAAAAACAGGTATATTCATCACCTCGCGTAGGCGGCTTTCAATCATAAAGCACTCTGGCGCCTTAATGTCTTCAAGATTAATTCCACCAAAAGAAGGTTCTAAATGACGCACCAAATTGATAAAACTTTCTGTATCGTTTATATCAATTTCTAAATCAATGGAATCAATATCCGCAAAACGCTTAAACAGCACTGCTTTGCCTTCCATGACCGGCTTAGAGGCAAGAGCTCCTAAGTTGCCTAACCCTAAAATAGCTGTACCATTTGAAATAACAGCAACAAGATTGCCTTTTGCTGTATAATCGTAAGCTAGCGCTGGATTTTGAGCAATTGCCTTAACTGGAACTGCAACACCTGGTGAATAAGCAAGTGCTAAATCATGCTGTGTTGCCATAGACTTTGTTGCAACAATCTCAAGCTTTCCTGGTCGACCACGACTATGAAAATCTAGAGCTTCTCGTTCGCTCGCACTGTAAACAGTTTGAGACATTTTCTGATCCTGCTTGCTCTCTTTCATTTCACTTTATTTTCTCCAAAAACAGTGTAAATTTTGCTTGATAATGCGTATAGTCATTAAATTTGATTCATGTATTAGAACTCGCTATTCTTGCCTTAGCAAATCTGATGATGCGTTGCAATTTAGAGATAAATAGATATTGAAGTAAACAAAAAAGAGTAAAAACTTCACTTAAAGGAAACAGGCCTCGTACAAATGGATAAAAAAGACAACCATAAAAATAATTTAATTCCACAGCCTGCCTCCTCATCTGCTTCCTCTCAAGAACGTCTGACACCTATGATGGAGCAGTACATAGAAATCAAAGCCGTACATCATGATTCCCTTCTCTTTTACCGAATGGGGGATTTTTATGAATTATTTTTTAATGATGCGATTGAAGCTGCTCAGGCTTTAGGAATCACACTCACAGCACGCGGAAAACATTTAGGACAAGATATTCCTATGTGCGGTGTTCCCGTTCATGCTGCTGATGATTATTTACAAAAACTGATTGCTTGTGGTTACCGAGTTGCTGTTTGTGAACAAATAGAAGATCCTGCTGAAGCAAAAAAACGTGGCTCAAAATCTGTTGTTCGGCGTGATGTTGTTCGCCTTGTAACACCTGGAACGATAACAGAAGAAAAACTCCTTGATCCAACACGCGCAAATTATTTGATGACACTTTCCCGTATAAAAACAAGCGATGGAGAGGAATTTGCTCTTTCTTGGATTGATATCTCAACAGGCATATTTCGTGTAACAGAAAGCCGCCAAGAAAAACTTTTGGCAGATATTATGCGTGTGGATCCACAAGAAATCATTGTTGCTGATTCATTCTTTCATGATAAATCTCACAAATCACTTTTTAATGTTCTTGATCGTATCGTTTCACCTCAACCTGCTTGTCTCTTTGATGCACTGACCGCTGAACGCGATATTTGCAATTATTTTAAACTCTCAACTCTTGAAGGCGTTGCCGATTATTCACGTTCCGAACTCTCTGCAATTGTAGCTGCTATTCGTTATATCGAAAAAACACAAATCACGCATCGTCCTCCCCTCATGCAGCCTGAGCGCCAAAATGAAAGTGCGACTCTTTTTATTGATGCCGCAACCAGATTAAGCCTTGAACTTATTCGTACGACATCAGGTCAACGGGATGGAAGTTTATTAAAAGCTATTGATCGCACTGTAACAGGAGGAGGATCACGCCTTCTCATCGATCGCCTTATTGCTCCCCTCACCACTCCTTCGGCTATTGATACGCGTTTGGATTCTATCGATTTTTTTCTACGTAATCCTTCTCTTGCAGAAGCGATAAAGCTTATTTTAAAAGGGGGACCAGATATGCCCCGCGCCGTTTCACGTTTGGCTCTTGGACGAGGAGGTCCCCGTGATATGGCGACAATCCAGCGCGGCTTTGAAATCATTCGTGAATTGCATCAACTTCTTAATAATGAGCTTCTGCCTCAAGAAATAAGTGATGTACAACAGGTGTTCTCAAACTTACCCACAGCGTTATACTTTCATTTAGAACAAGCATTAGCTGATGATCTCCCACTCCTTAAACGTGATGGTGGTTTTATTCGTTCAAATTATCATAAAGAGCTCGATGAAATGCGTGCTTTACGTGATGAATCGCGCCGTGTCATTGCTGAACTTCAAGCGCAATATGCCCAAGAAACAGATATTAAAACGCTTAAAATAAAGCATAATAATATTCTAGGTTATTTCATTGAAGTAACCAGTACACAAGCATCTGCTCTTACAAATAATCCACAAGCTAAAGCACGTTTTATTCATCGGCAAACAATGGCAAACGCTATGCGTTTTACAACAACAGAGCTTGCTGACCTTGAAAGCCGTATTGCCCATGCTGCCAATCACGCATTGACACTTGAACTAGAGATTTTTGATATTCTCGTTCAGGAAATTACCGAACAAGTTGATTTTATTCGTAAAGCCTCTGAAGCACTTGCTATTTTAGATGTCTCTGTCGCCTTAGCATATCTTGCTGAAGAACAAGGCTATTGCCGACCTAAAATTGATCTTTCACTTACCTTCCATATCACAGCAGGACGCCATCCTGTCGTCGAGCAAGCACTCCGCAAACAAGCAGCAGAACCTTTTATTGCCAATAATTGTGATCTCTCTGTGCAAGAAAATCAGCAATATGCAGCAATCTGGCTGTTGACAGGGCCTAATATGGGAGGAAAATCAACTTTTTTGCGGCAAAATGCTCTTATTGCTATTATGGCGCAAATGGGGTCCTTCGTTCCAGCGACTTCAGCACATATTGGTATTGTTGACCGCCTATTTAGTCGTGTTGGGGCTTCCGATGATCTTGCACGGGGGCGCTCAACCTTTATGATGGAAATGGTTGAAACAGCAACAATTCTCAATCATGCTAGCCACCATTCCCTTGTTATTCTTGATGAAATAGGACGTGGGACATCAACCTTTGATGGACTTTCTATTGCTTGGGCTGCTGTTGAATATCTCCATGAAGTTAACCATTGTCGTGCTATTCTCGCTACCCATTTTCATGAAATGACTGCACTTACCGAAAAACTTGACAGACTGCATAATGTAACCATGAAAGTCAAAAATTGGGATGGTGATGTAGTTTTTCTTCATGAGGTCACACCAGGAGCTGCTGACCGTTCCTATGGTGTACAAGTCGCAAAGCTTGCTGGACTTCCCCCAGCCGTTATTACACGAGCAACAGATGTACTCCATCAATTAGAACAAAGTGAAATGGCTGGAAAAGGGCATAAACTCATTGATGATTTACCACTCTTTTCTCTTAAAGCAACATCTCCCGTCAATGAAGCAAGAAACAAACATTGTGTACTTCACGAAGCTTTAAAAAATATCCATCCCGATGAACTCTCTCCTAAACAAGCTTTAGAAGCAATTTACCACCTCAAACAGCTTGAAAAGAATAACCTCTTATAGAAAACGGATGTTATTTTTTATTAAAAAGCTTTCTTAAGAGGAGATAAAGTATCACTTTTTGATATGCCACAGCACAAACTGTTGTTTACCGTATTCCCATCGCTTTTCTACACAATATATTTTGATAAGTGTAATGCATATAGAGGCAAAATCCTATGCATTATATTCCATATTTCCTTAGATCAATATTGGCCCGTAGACAAAAAATTAGTCAATATCGACTATTTTTACAAGATAGTCGTTTTTTGTGAAGATTGTCATGAAATCTCCTCCACCTTGCAAATACGCAATATTTAATGAATTATGCTTTTTCACAATCAATATTATTGTTATCATAGCAACAGTTTTAGTTTAAAGCTGTCGGTGTTGGGATGCCACCCCATTTTGCATAATAAATTCATGGATGATGGGTCTCGTATTTTCTTCACATTTTAAGTTATAAAAAGCTCTTTTACTGTTTTCATATGAACCATATAATCAGATATATCACAGCAGCATTTTATTTTCCTAAACATCCTTTGAACTCCTTCCCACACCTCAAAGGATAAAGATTTTCATTCACATCAAGTCTGCAAACAGTCTAGATTCTAAGGGATTTACCTTGACTTCCTTCATGTGATTCACTTAAACCCAAAGCTTGATAAACAAGTCTAAGAATATTCACCACACACTTAAAAAACACTTAATATATTAAGGAAGATGCCGTATATCACAGCCCTAAATGACAGTGTTTTTACGGTACAAAAAGATAATGCCACCAGTACAATAAATATCTTTCATAAATATAAGAACAGGAAATCGTAATTTCGTATAAAATTGAAATATGATATGAAGCGTAATCATACCATATCTATCTTTATCTGTCTTACATAGCTGCTGAAATAAGCAATCCGCAGCAGCTTTTAGTTGTATTGATAGCTTTTTAATCATACTTATCATGGCTCGAAATATTCTGATAAGTTCATAAACTCATAAAATAATTAGCTTAGAATATCGTGTAAAAGATGCAAAAAAAATCAGAATACTATCTCTCTTTTATAAGACGCGTCATTCATCTCATTAAATATTACGTACTGCACCCTTTGCAGCAGATGTGGTCATCGCTGCATAGGCTTTGAGAGCCTTTGAAACTTTACGCTGACGCTTCTCAATCGGTTGCCAAGCACCTTTTCCTTTTGCTTCCATCTTAGCACGGCGCTGCTTCATCTCAACGTCATCCACCAACATATGAATTCTACGATTTGGAATATCAATTTCTATGATATCCCCCTCCTCCACCAACGCAATTTCTCCTCCTTCAGCAGCTTCTGGTGAAATATGTCCTATCGAGAGCCCTGAACTTCCCCCTGAAAAACGTCCATCCGTAACAAGTGCACAAACCTTGCCCAATCCTTTAGATTTGAGATAACTTGTTGGATAAAGCATTTCTTGCATTCCAGGTCCACCACGTGGACCTTCATAACGGATTAAAACAATTTCACCTATTTTAATCTTATCAGTTAATATAGCTGAAACAGCTGAATCTTGGCTTTCAAAAATTCTTGCCGGACCTTTAAAAGTTAAAATTGATTGATCAACGCCTGCTGTTTTTACAATACAGCCATCTTTTGCAAGATTTCCATAAAGAACTGCCAATCCTCCATCTTGTGAATATGCATGTTCCCTATCGCGAATCACACCTTTTTCACGATCAAGATCAAGGGTCTCATAGCGACAAGATTGGCTAAAAGCTGTCTGTGTTGGAATACCACCAGGAGCAGCACGATAAAATGTACGGACTGTTGGTTCATTAGTTTGTTTCACATCCCAACGGTAAAGAGCTTCTTTCATTGTTTTTGCATGAACCGTATAAGTTGACGTATCAATGAGTCCCGCCGCATCCAGTTCGCCTAAAAGCCCCATAATACCACCAGCGCGATGAACATCTTCCATATGTACATTCGCAACAGCAGGAGCAACCTTACATAAAACAGGAACACGACGTGAAAGATGATCAATATCCGTCATGGTAAAATCCACCTCACCTTCTTGCGCCGCGGCTAAAAGATGCAGTACCGTATTGGTTGATCCCCCCATAGCAATATCAACGGTCATTGCATTTTCAAAAGCCTTGCGTGAAGCAATAGAGCGGGGCAAAACTGTTTCATCATCTTTTTCATAATAACGTTTAACCAATGCAACAATCTGTTTTCCAGCTTCTTCAAAAAGCATCCGTCGATCTGCATGTGTTGCTAACATTGATCCATTTCCGGGAAGCGAAAGCCCCAATGCTTCCGTTAAGCAATTCATGGAGTTGGCTGTAAACATTCCTGAACAAGAACCACATGTAGGACAAGCAGCACGCTCCATTTCAGCAACTTCTTCTTCTGAATTCTGTTCTGAAGCTGCTGCAACCATGGCATCGACCAAATCAACCCTTAGATCTTGATCCTTCCATTTAATCTTACCTGCTTCCATAGGACCGCCTGAAACAAAGATTGTCGGAATATTCAACCGTAAAGCAGCCATTAACATACCAGGCGTAATTTTGTCACAATTAGAAATACAGACAAGTGCATCCGCACAATGTGCATTAACCATGTACTCTACAGAATCAGCAATGATTTCACGTGAGGGCAAAGAATAGAGCATTCCATCGTGCCCCATCGCAATTCCATCATCTACAGCAATGGTATTAAATTCTTTCGCAACACCACCGGCAACCGCTATCTGTTGTGCGACTAATTGCCCAAGATCTTTTAAATGGACATGCCCTGGTACAAATTGTGTAAAAGAATTCGCAATCGCAATAATGGGTTTACCAAAATCAGTATCTTTCATCCCTGTTGCACGCCAAAGTCCGCGGGCTCCTGCCATATTACGCCCGTGGGTCGATATTCTTGAACGGTAAGAAGGCATTATTTTTTTCCCCTCAAATAATTCCATTTTGCTTGTTGTGCTGTAACTTCATTATAAAAACAAGAGCTTTAATATTCAAAAGAGAAAAATACCTTGTACTGAGGCATTTGAAGCACAAAATTAAAAGCTCTGCATAAACTTTTTCATAAAGCCTTTGTTTTTTTATTACCTGTTAATCAACATCTAATCCCTGTGCAATTCCACGTTTGAGACAAATATCAAAACGCTTCAGTGTGGCACGAACTGTACCAGATTTTTGTATGCCAGATTTGGTAAGTATATTGCATCTATCTGTTTGCGTAATTTCTGGAACAAGAAGACAGCCTAATTTGGAAAGAATATAAAGGCATCATGGTAAAAATCTATCATCTCCTTACAATTCAGCTTTACATCTTTCAAAAGCATTCATAGCAATATCTTTTAAATAACGATGACGCATTATATCATGCTTTTGTTTTTATACTCTTCAATGGAGCTACTCTCCTCACGAAGAACAGAAAACCCCAAACAAAATACACTTGTATAGCCTTCATGTACTCATTTTAAAGAAACATCTTTCAATGCACACTCGAGCCTATTTCACGATAGCGCCTATGAATGGTATAAAAGTTCCCGTGAATAATATAAATCTATAGGGGACATCTTCACACTTATGAAGAAGCAAACTGACACCATCATACATTTTTCTCATCCCCAATATTGCCAACATCCTTGCTAATTAAGACAATTCACAAGAGATATTTTTATTCCTTTCTTAGATATTTTTATTCCTTTCTTCAAGTGTTTTTATCCACACGGCTCTCCCTGCGTGTGACATACAAGCAAGTGACTTTAATTGTTTTAATACAAGAGGATTTCAAATGAGAGAACCTTATGATATTCGGGACTCTCATTCCAGTTGTAAAAATTAATTATGAATATAAACCTATACTTATCTCATTATAACTCACATTACACCCTTTACGAAAAAACAGATAGAATTTATAAAGAGTACAGCGTTTTCTCGTAAGGTAATCTAGTGCAGAGTTACAATTTGTAGTTCATGCTCATTGGCTCCAGCAAGGGCGATAGAACGCTCATCGGATAAAATGATAGGATAACCTGTTTCACCAAAGAGAGCCCATATCGTAATTCCTGGGGTCATTGGTGGAAGATCTGGAAAGTTTTTAGCCAGATCATCTGTACAAACTTTTTTTAAATAGGCAATCTGTCCCGCATCAGAGTAGGATGTGTTCTGAAACGACAAGTTTTGTTTATGTTCTCCCATTTCACTGTTCCTTTACGCCTTAACTTTTATGACTCACCACTACTGACTTTAATTGGAATCTGTTTTATTTCTTTTTTTAATTTTGGTTGATACAGATTAATTGATAAAAGACCATTTTTCAACTCTGCATTTGTAACATGCATCCCTTCCGCGAGAACAAAGGTTCGCTGGAATTGTCGCGCAGCTATACCGCGATATAAATATTGATGATTTTGGTTGTCCGTTTGTTTACCATGAATAACCAATTGATTATCATCGAGCAAAATATTAAGATGGTTAATCTTAAATCCAGCAACAGCCAAAGTTATCCGGATATGATTTGCATCATCATTTTTATGCAAACGTTCAATGTTATAGGCTGGGTAAGCCTCATCAGCTTTACCGATACGTTGCAATATTTTTTCTACGGTTTCAAACCCTAAAAGAAAGGGATTGGAGAAAGGCGTCACATGTGTCATTCATGAGTATCCTCTTTAAAACGGCTTTACTTGACCAAACTCTATAAAAGTGTTCGCTGCATTCCTCTCATATGGCGAGCGTGAATGATAACTTCAAGAGAGAAGATTTAAGAGAGTTCAATGCCTCAAGGTACCATAAAATTGTCAAAAGTGCGAAATTTATCTGGTATATTATATAATGAAAATGAAATTGCAGAAATATTTCGCCGTTTTTCTGTGCAACGCCCAGCGCCTAAGAGTGATCTTATCTATACAAATATTTTTACGCTTTTGGTTGCCGTTGTGCTTTCGGCTCAAGCGACAGATGTAAGCGTTAATAAAGCGACAAAAGAATTATTTCGCCTTGCTGATCAACCGGAAAAAATGGTTGCATTAGGAGAAGAAGAAATAGCACATCATATCCGTTCAATTGGTCTTTGGCGAGCAAAAGCACGCAATGTTTATGCACTTTGTAACTGTTTAATTGATTGTTATGGCGGTCAAGTACCTGATACGCGTGAAGCACTTATGTCCCTTCCTGGAGTGGGGCGCAAAACGGCTAATGTTGTTTTGAATGTTGCTTTTGGTCAGCCTACATTGGCAGTAGATACACATATTTTTCGCTTAAGCAATCGTCTTGGTTTAGCGCCTGGCAAAACACCAGAGATTGTTGAGAAAAAATTATTAAAGATTATACCAATCCATTATCTTCGTCATGCGCATCATTGGCTGATTTTACATGGACGCTATGTTTGCCAAGCACGTAAAGCACAATGTAGGCAATGCATTATTGCTGATCTATGTAAAGCAGCTATCAAAACAAATGCTATTCCGGCACCTTTAGTTGAGCTTCAAGGCAATGGAGCTCCGATTTTTTTGTAATACGGTCTTGCTATTTTGTGTATAGTGGCTTATGGAAACACTATTAGAACTGCCCGGCAGGGCATGCCGTGGCTGTTTAAATGCTTGTTCAAGCGTTGGTCCGCTTGAGTGAATAAAATGTTTGATTGAATAAATTAATGTACGGAGTAGCAAAATGCCCAAGATGAAGACCAAATCATCCGCTAAAAAGCGGTTTAAAATCACTGCGTCAGGCAAAATTAAAGTAGCAGCTGCCGGTAAGCGCCACGGTATGATTAAGCGTTCGAATAAATTTATTCGCGATGCACGTGGAACAATGGTTTTGTGTGAACAAGATGCTAAAAAAGTCATTCAGCATTATTTGCCGAATGGTGTTTAAACCTTACGCTTTTGATTTTGAGGAGATTATAATATGGCACGTGTGAAAAGAGGTGTGACAGCACACGCTAAGCACAAAAAAGTTCTTAAACAGGCTGAAGGTTTTTACGGTCGTCGTAAAAATACCATTCGTGCAGCTAAAGCAGCAGTTGATCGTTCAAAGCAATACGCTTATCGTGATCGCAAAAATAGGAAACGTACTTTCCGTTCTTTGTGGATTCAGAGAATTAATGCAGCTGTTCGCGCAGAAGGTTTAACTTATGGACGTTTTATTGATGGCTTATCAAAAGCCGGTATTGAGGTTGATCGTAAGGTTCTTTCAGACATAGCAATCCACGAAGCAGAAGCATTTTCTGCTTTAGTAGCTTCGGCAAAAAAGGCTTTGGAATATTTAAAAGATACGACACCTAATGCTTTTGAAGGCGCTGTCAAGTAAGCCAGTCGTGTTCTCTTAAAGCATTTATTTATTCGAGGTCCCGTGCTGGCTGTTGCGAGTGCGGGTTTTTTTTTATTAAAAAATAGGCAAAAATATGAACGATATTGAGCGTCTGGAACAAGAAATTTGTTTAGCCTTAGAGGCAGCGGGTGATGAACAGGCACTTGAAGCAGTGCGTATTGCAGCATTGGGTAAAAAAGGTAGCATCTCTGAAAAATTAAAAGCATTAGGGAAGATGGATGCTAGCGAGCGCCATAAAGTTGGACCAGTTCTTAATGGATTAAAAAATCGTATTTTAGAATTATGGGCGCAAAAGCGTGATATTCTGAAAAGACAGGCAATGGATACCCGTCTTTCTCGTGAAACGGTTGATGTTACCTTGCCTGTTCGCTCTTCACCTATAGAACGGGGACGCATTCATCCTATTTCACAGGTTATTGAGGAAATTATTGCCATTTATACGAAGTTGGGTTTTTCTCTTGCAGAGGGACCTGATATTGAAACAGATTATTACAATTTTACGGCATTGAATTTTCCTGAAGGGCATCCCGCACGCGAAATGCATGATACCTTCTTTTTTGATGTCAATAAAATGGGAGAACGAAAGTTGTTGCGGACCCATACATCACCCGTACAAATTCGCACACTAGAAAAACAAAAAGCACCGATACGGATCATTATTCCTGGAAAAACTTACCGCATGGATTCGGATGCGACGCATTCGCCCATGTTCCATCAGGTAGAAGGTCTTGTCATTGATAAAACCTCCACCATTGCCCATATGATGTGGCTACATGAAACCTTTTGTAAAGCATTTTTTGAAGTTCCCTCTGTAAAAATGCGTTTTCGTCCTTCTTTTTTCCCTTTTACCGAACCATCTATGGAAGTGGATATTCAATGTGATCGCTCTGGTTCAGAAGTAAAATTCGGAGAAGGACAGGATTGGTTGGAAATTTTAGGATGCGGAATGGTGCATCCTCATGTGTTGAAAAATGTTGGTTTAGATCCCGATGAATATCAAGGCTTTGCATGGGGAATGGGCATTGACCGTATTGCCATGTTGAAATACGGTATGCCTGATTTACGAGCTTTTTTTGATGCTGATCTGCGTTGGTTAGACCATTATGGCTTTCGTTGCTTTGATATGCCTGCTTTTTTTCCTAATAGAAATATGTGATCTTAGTCATCGCTTTCATGTGAGGTTTTAAAATGAAATTTACATTGTCGTGGTTAAAAGATCACTTAGAGACAAGTGCATCTTTGGATGAAATTTGTGAGAAACTAACAGCTATAGGTCTTGAGGTTGATTACGTTGATGATCGGTCTTCTTTAAAAGGTTTTGTGATTGCAAAAGTTTTAACAGCAATAAAGCATCCTGATGCAGATAAACTCCAGATTCTGTCCGTCGATACAGGGACTTCTACACCTGTTCAAGTTGTCTGTGGAGCACCAAATGCGCGTGCAGGTCTTGTTGGTGTTCTGGCACTACCAGGCACTTATATTTCAGGACTCGATGCGACATTATCTGTAGGAAAAATCCGCGGTGTTGAAAGTTTTGGGATGATGTGTTCGCAAGCGGAGCTTGAATTATCAAATGAACATGACGGGATTATCGAACTTCCAGAAGATGCACCTATTGGAGATTCATTTGCAACTTATGCTGGTTTAGATGATCCGATCATTGATATTGGTTTGACCCCCAATCGCTCTGATTGTACAGGTGTTCGTGGTATTGCCCGTGATCTTGCTGCCGCTGGAATGGGAAAATTAAAAGAATTATCCTTGTCAAAATTTGAGCCTTCCTTTGAAACACCTCTCGATGTTTCATTAGATTTTTCGCAAGATTCATCATTATGTTTAGGTTTTGCTTGGCGTGAAGTGCGCAATGTTCAAAATGGTGCATCACCTCAGTGGATGCAACAGCGTTTGAATGCAATTGGTTTGAGACCGATTAATGCGCTTGTTGATATGACCAATTACATAAGTTTTGACCTTGGTCGTCCACTCCATGTTTTTGATGCGGATAAAATTAAAGGTAATTTGTGTGTACGTTGTGCTCGTGAGGGAGAACAGCTTCAAGCACTGAACGGAAAAATCTATCATTTGGACGCTAAGAATTGTGCCATTTCAGATGAAGAGGGGATTGTTTCGATTGCCGGTATCATGGGCGGTGAAAGAACGAGTTGTGATGAGACAACACGTCGCGTTATTATTGAATCAGCGCTTTGGGATGCGCAAAGCATTGCACAAACAGGAAGAGCATTAGGTCTTATCAGTGATGCACGTTATCGATTTGAACGAGGTGTTGATCCGGCTTTTATAGAAACAGGGCTTGAGATTGCAACAGAATTGGTCTTACGTCTTTGTGGTGGTGAAGTATCTAAGAAGAGGATCGTTGGCTATCAGCAACAAGAAATCAAACAGATCGCTTTTCCTTTTTCTGAAATTAAACGTTTAACAAATTTGGAAATAGAACCTGAAAAAGTCATCTCTATTTTAACAAAACTTGGATTTTTCGTTGAAGGAAAAGGAGATGTCGTTACAGTAAAAGTACCATCATGGCGCCCTGATATTATGGGGAAAGCCGATTTGGTGGAAGAAGTCATGAGGATTTATGGGCTAGATAAAATTAAACCTATTCCTTTGGAAAACTTCGCAGAAGGAAAAGATCAAACTTTAACATGCGCACAAATTCGTTCACGTGCTACACGTTTGGCTTTAGTGCAACGTGGTATGAAAGAAGCGGTAACATGGTCTTTTATTTCTGAAAATCAAGCTCTTGCTTTTGGAGGAGGTCAAGAAGAGCTTAAATTGGTTAATCCTATTGCTGCTGATATGTCAATGATGCGTCCTTCCCTTTTACCTGGTTTGATTATGGCGGCACAGAGAAATGCTGATCGTGGTTTTCCAGATCTTGCTTTGTTTGAAGTTTCCAATATTTATGAAGGCGATACCCCTGATAAACAACACCGTGTTGTTAGTGGGATTCGTCGCGGAACAGAGCAATTTAAAGGGGCTGGTCGTTTTTGGAATGGAAATGCAACCGTCGTTGATGTTTTTGATGCCAAAGCAGATGCTTTAGCTATTTTAGAAGCATGCGATATGGATGTTGGGAAAGTGCAGATTGAAGTAGGAGCGCCCGATTGGTATCATCCTGGTCGTTCAGGTGTCATAAAACTTGGATCAAAGATTATTCTTGGTTTTTTTGGTGTTTTTCATCCTGCTACATTAGAAAAGTTAGATGTTAGTGGCCCTTTATGCGGTTTTGAAATTTTTCTAGACAGAATTCCAGAATCAAAGAAAAAAACGACCAAAAGCCGTCTTCCTTTGAAACTCTCACCTTTTCAAATGGTGCGGCGTGATTTTGCCTTTATAGCGGATAAAACTGTTGCCTCTTCTCTTATTATTCGTGCGGCAAGTGGAGCCGATAAAAAACTTATTCATTCAGTGCAGATTTTTGATATTTTTGAAGATTTAAGCTTTGGCGAAGATAAAAAATCTGTTGCAATTGAAGTAACTATTCAGCCCATAGAACGGACTCTAACAGATGAAGATTTAGAAAAGCTTGCCTTAAAGATCGTGGATAATGTTACCAAAATGACAGGTGCATATTTGCGCTACTGAGTATTCTCATTTTTTATGAGATATTTTACATGAAGTGGGAGCATTTTTAAGTGCTCCCTTTTTGTTTGGCATTCAAGAGCTATAGAGCTTCTTGAAAGCGGATCTCCTTACCAAAACAAGCTGCTTAAATCATCAATTTTTTCAATATGAAAAAAGCTGTTTTTAAACATCTTGAAAAGTTATTTTTTCTCTTAATCCTTCATTGCAAATGTAAAAGATAACTGCTATTGCTAAATGATAATGCAAATTATTTGCAATAAAAAGAAGGCATATAAAGGAAAGAGAGAATCAATGAACGTAAGAACGTTTTTCAGCATAGTTTTAGGAAGTGTTATTTTTTTTACACCCAATTTTGCTTTGTGTGCTGGTAAATTTAAAGCTGTTACGACATTCACTATCATTGCTGATATGGCACGCAATGTAGCAGGTGATGCTGCTGATGTTGAATCCATTACAAAACCAGGTGCGGAAATTCATGAATATCAACCCACCCCTCGCGATCTTATGCGTGCTCAGGGAGCTAACCTTGTATTGTGGAATGGATTAGAGTTAGAGCTTTGGTTTGAAAAGTTTTTTCAAAATATCAAGGATGTTCCAAGTGTTGTTGTTTCAAAAGGTATTGTACCCATTAAAATTGGTGAGGGCCCCTTTAGCGGTAAACCCAATCCTCATGCGTGGATGTCACCAACCTCTGCTTTGATTTACGTTGATAATATTCGCGATGCTTTTGTAAAATATGATCCTGAACATGCTGCTATTTATAAAGAGAATGCTGAAATTTATAAACAGAAAATTCGTGCAACGATTGATCCAATTAAGGCTGAATTAGAAGCCGTACCGCAAGATAAGCGTTGGCTTGTGACCAGTGAGGGGGCATTTAGCTATTTGGCGCGTGATTTTAATCTAAAAGAGCTTTATTTATGGCCCATCAATGCTGACCAGCAAGGAACACCACAGCAGGTCAAGCATGTTATTGATATGGTTCGCAAATACAATATTCATGCAGTTTTTTCTGAAAGCACTATTTCCCCTGCGCCTGCTAAGCAGGTTGCTAAAGAAACAGGGGCTAAATACGGTGGAGTTCTTTATGTTGATTCTTTAAGTGAGAAAAATGGTGAGGTACCCACTTATATTGATTTATTACGTGTCACGAGTGGGCGTATTAGCAATGCTTTATTAGAGGGAGTAAAAAGCCAATGACGGAATCTGGAATATTTGCCCAAGGAGTAACGGTAACTTATCGTAATGGACATACGGCTTTACGCGAAGTGAATTTTGAAAGTCCAAAGGGTTCTATTACGGCATTAGTTGGTGTTAATGGATCCGGTAAGTCAACGTTATTTAAAGCGATTATGGGGTTTGTACGCCCCTCAAAGGGAAAAATTCGCATGTTTGATTTGCCCGTTGATATAGCTTTGAAAAAAAACCTTATTGCTTATGTTCCTCAAAGTGAAGATGTTGATTGGAATTTTCCTGTCTTGGTCGAAGATGTTGTATTGATGGGGCGGTACGGTCATATGAATTTCTTTCGCTATGCCCGTACACAAGATTATGAAGCCGTTCGTATTGCCTTAGAGCGCGTTGATATGTTGGCTTTTGCCAAGCGCCAGATTGGAGAACTTTCTGGTGGACAGAAAAAGCGTGTTTTCCTAGCGCGCGCTCTTGCACAGAAAGCAAAAGCTATTTTATTAGATGAGCCGTTTACAGGGGTTGACGTTACAACAGAAGATAAAATCATTGCTTTGTTACAAGATCTTCGTAAAGAAGGAGCAGTGATCTTGGTTTCAACTCACAATTTGGGTTCTGTTCGCGAATTTTGTGATCATACAGTTTTAATAAAAGGAACCGTTTTAGCTTCTGGGTTAACAGAAAAAATCTTTACAAAAGAAAATCTAGAAAAAACTTTTGGAGGATCTTTGCACCACCATATTTTTGATCTTCCTAGCACAAAAAAAAATGATGGTTTCATGGGAAGAAAGCAGTCTGCAGTTTGTGAAGATATTGAAAGAGTGGAGCACGTTGCATGATTTCTTGGTTGCTTGAGCCACTGAGCTATCAATATATGGTGAATGCAATGTGGGTTTCTGGGTTAGTTGGGTGTGTTTGTGCCTTTCTTTCGGCTTTTTTGATGTTAAAAGGTTGGTCATTGATTGGTGATGCTCTTTCCCATTCGATTGTTCCTGGTGTAGCAGGAGCTTACCTTTTAGGGTTACCTTTTTCACTCGGCGCTTTTTTTTCTGGTGGTCTTGCAGCAGCAGCAATGCTCTTTTTTAACCACCGGACAAAGCTTAAAGAAGATACCATTATTGGGCTTATTTTTTCCTCCTTTTTTGCCTTTGGGTTGTTTCTCAAATCGTTAAAACCAATGGCTGTTAATATTGATACGATTGTTTTGGGAAATATTTTAGCCGTTAGTTCATCAGATATTCTACAATTGGCTTTTATCGGCTTTTTTTCGTTGCTTATATTGCTTTTGAAATGGAAGGATCTTCTTGTTTCGTTATTTGATGAAACACATGCGCATGCCATTGGATTAAATGTAAAGTTTTTAAAGATTCTCTTTTTCACATTACTTGCCGCTTGTACTGTTGCTGCTATGCAAACCGTTGGAGCGTTCTTAGTCATTTGTCTTGTTGTGACACCTGGGGCAACAGCCTATCTTTTAAGTGATCGTTTCGTGAATATCTTGGTTATTGCAGTTGTAATTGGAACATTCACAAGTGTCTTGGGTGTTTATGTGAGTTATTTTTTAAATGCACAAACGGGGGGGGTTGTTGTGCTTTTTCAAGCATCTTTATTTGTTTTGGCTTTTATTTTTGCTCCTAAACATGGGTATATTGCTGCGCGCTTACGCATAAATGCGGCAAAAAAGGGTGTAATATTATCATGATTGATCAATTACTACTTCCGTTTCAGTTTTCTTTTATGCTTAAGGGTATGCTTATTGTCATGATTCTTTCTATTCCCATGGCGATGCTTTCCTGTTTTCTTATTTTGAAAGGATGGGCGCTGTTAGGCGATGCCATTTCTCATGCAGTTTTTCCAGGTGTTGTTGTTGGTTATATGACAACACCATGGGTAATCGCATTTTTGACTTCTTTGCCATTTGCTTGGTTTCAACATATGCGTCCAGAGAATATTACAATGACTCTGATTACTTGCGGTGCTTTTGTTGCAGGAATGGTGTGTGCACTATTAACGGGTTTTTTAGGAAGCAATAGCCGTATCAAACAGGACACGGTGATGGGTGTGGTCTTTTCTTCGATGTTTGGTTTGGGGCTTGTTTTAGCCACGTCTATTTATAGTAGCTTAGATTTGAATCATATTCTATTTGGTAATCTTTTAGGTGTTAACTGGCTTGATATAACACAAACGGCGATCATTTCTGCTGTTGTCACTTTCATTTTAGCAGCAAAATGGCGCGACTTTATGTTGTATATTTTTGATACAGTTCAAGGACATGCAATGGGGTTACCAATATCTCTACTTCACTATACCCTTCTAACGATGATTTCTCTTACAATTGTTGCGGCTTTGAAAGCTGTAGGTATCGTGCTCGTTATTTCTTTACTGATAGCACCAGGAGCAATTGCCTATCTTGTTACAAAGCGGTTTTCTTTTATGTTAATGATCGCGATACTTGTTGCAGCTTTTTCTGGTTTTTTAGGGATTTATCTCAGCTTATTTATCGGCTCTGATTCTGCTTCCACAATTGTGTTGATCTTGACGTTGATTTTTATGGCTATTTTCATGATGATTTTTTTTCGTCAAAACACAGTTCAAGAAACTTAAAAGTGTTAAAATTCATGCATATCAGCCATGCATTTTTATATATTGTTTCTCATTTCTATTTTAATTAGAGTTCGAGGTGCTAGGTTATTTTTCCTCCTAATGTCTAGCAAGTGAATGCGGTACATTTTCTCCCCCCCAACGCTGCATTCTTAATTAAGAGGCTGCATTGATTTATTCTGCAGCCTTTTTATTTTTTTTGATTTTCTAAAATCTCTTCTCTTTTCTTGAAATCAGTTAAAATGATTATCATATTGCGTGAGCTATTTGGTATTTTCAAGGAACTTATAACAGCAAAGACGCTTACGCATGAAGGGGTAGAAAGTAATTGTGCACTCAGACATGTAAACAGAAAAAAACAGATATAATGTTTTTGTAGAGGGTTTTGCGTAGAGGAAAAAAATACAAGAAAATGAAAAAAGATTTGAAGATATCTCACCCTTTGCGTATCTGCTATTATATAGCAGGGTGGACAATGGTTATATTAGGTATTATCGGTGTAGTATTACCTATTATGCCAACTGTGCCTTTTTTGTTAGTTGCCTCATGGTGTTTTACGCGTTCTTCTCCACGTTTTCATCAATGGTTGAATAATCATCGTATTTTTGGTCCCCCTATTAAGCGATGGGAAGAAAAAAAAGCAATCTCTCCATTCATTAAAGTTTTTGCAATAATGAGTATGACAGGAGGATTTTTATCCTTTTTCGTAATGGTACACCCTCCTTTATGGATTTCCTTACTTGTTGCGGTTATATTACTGCTGATTGCCATTTATATTGTAACACGTCCATCTTCATAATGATAGAAAAGGCTTTATGAGATATTCTTTTTAGCTTCGACTTATTTGTAAAAACTATGAGGACTTTTAAGTTTTGAATATAAGCTCTCCATATCCAAAATGCATATGAAATAGCAAGCTTTTTGAAAGAAATTAATTAATAATATGTTTGTGAAATAATTTTTATGAACAAAGAAGACTGTTTACGCACACTCAAAATGTTCTCACTTGGATAAACCACATTCATGGAAGAGAGTCATTATTTTTATAAGACATGTTTGTATGAATCTCTATATATACGTCATTGAAAAGTCATTGATATGATAGCCATTTCTTTCTAAAAAGACGTTTCGTTTGTTTTCATATCTCTTAATGAGGATATAATACAAAGCTTATTAAACATCATCATTTTATACTTATACAGTTAAGAAGCCGGTCTATTATATCAATCTTTAATGTTACATCTGTTCTTAGCTTAAGAATAATTCATAAGAAACAACAGAGTTTTTCAAATGGTTTTATGCATACACGCATTCTTATTATAATATGTGAATAAATAAATTCTCTGTCTTTGTATAAAGCTTATTCGAAATAAAAATATTATTGCATTCTCTGTTTTTTAATGAGGTCATGCCCCTCATGTAAAACAAAAGGGCTCCCCAATCATGTTATTTACACATTTATTTTAATGAACATTTCTCAACGCTTTACGCATTTCATGATGGCAGACCATACATGGATAAAGTAAAATCTCCTGTAAAGTGTATAAAATTCATTTGAGCACCATCATCCTTGCCTTACAAAATGCACACCGATAGTCACCGTGCTATTTGTCATCCTCCAATGTTGCCTTAGCAATTCCTAATGTTACAACTGTAGCTTTTCATTGGGTTTTGTATATTTTTACACTAGATTTTGTACCAATTTATTTTTTTTCAAAGAGTTTTAAAGATGTTCTCAAAGGGGGGAAAAGCCTTTTCTCATTTTTACTATGGAAACGCATTTTTTTCTGATTTTCGGTAATTTTTGCAATTTTAGGCGTCAAAATCTATTTTGATAAAACGCGCATTTAATGGTCAAAATTGTACATAAAAACAACAAATTACCACGTATTCCTACTTAATCCTATCTCTTCCCACTTAGTACAAACCTACTGTCGAGCTACAACAATAACCCTTAAAACTTGAAAACCTTCATACATGTAAGGAGATGAGTGTGCTTGATTTAAAAGGGTTGAAATGAAAAAAATTTATGATATTCACGCACGCTCTTTCAACATGCAAAACAACAGTATCTTGTCGTGCCGTATAACACCGTTATTTATGACAATGATATAAGGAAGCCTCCTTGGCTAAACTTCCCTAGCAAGTTAAGTATTTTTTTAATGCGTAGTGAATATTTTTAAGTCTGATCTGTCGAATCCTTATGTAAGTGAAGCGTATGCGTGGTAGGCCAAGTAGAATCTGCTCAAAAAACAACCGAACTATTTACAGACCAGCAAAGGTTAAGAACCCTCATCCTTAGGGCAGGACAAAAATCAATCTTATAAACAATATGATGAGTCAATATACTCGTTTAAAGAACCGGAAACTACGTCTTTATAGGTCTAGCAATTCGCTTTTTATTACCAAAAAAATTGAGATAACGTTGTACTTCTTTTGAATCACCGATCGTTTTTTCAGGATTATCTGAAAGCTTTACGGCTGGTCGACCATTGGCATAGGTCACCTTACAAACAAGGGAAAGAGCATCAAGAGTTTCGATTTCCTGAGGTGCACAGCCTGTAAAGTCATTGGTAAGATCCGTGCCCCATCCAAAACTCATGCGCACTCTGCCATGGAAATGATGATAGGTTTTTTCAATTGTATTGACATCAAGAGCATCAGAAAAAATTAAAAGTTTTTCGCGTGGATCTTTTCCTTTTTCTTTCCACCATTGAATAATACGTTCGCCACCTTCAATAGGGGGCGCACTATCGGGTCTGAAACCTGTCCAATCAGCGACCCAATCTGGTGCATTGCGTAAAAATGCTTCTGTACCAAAGGTATCAGGTAAAACAATGAGAAGATTTCCACCATAATAACGGTTCCAATCTTGCAAGACTTGATATGGAGCTCTGCGTAATTCATCATCGTTGTTGCTGAGAGCCGCAATAACCATGGGCAATTCGTGTGCATTGGTTCCAAGAGCTTCTAAATCCGTATCCATGGCAAGAAGAACATTAGAAGTTCCAGTAAAAGAATTACCAATGCCTTCTTTTAATGCTTCCACACACCAGCGCTGCCATAAAAAAGAATGGCGACGCCTTGTCCCAAAGTCAGATATTTTAATATCAGGCAATTTTTTGAGACGTTCAACTTTACTCCACATTTTTGCTTTAGCACGCGCATAAAGTACATCAAGAGCAAAACGATCTAGTTTTTTGAGAGCTGCACGTGAACGTAATTCACTGATAATAGCAAGGGCTGGAATTTCCCACATAGAGCTATGAGCCCACGAACCATAAAAATGAAGCATATATTGGCCATCTTTGCGGGTTAGTTCATATTCTGGGAGTTGAAAATTCTCAAGCCACTGAAGAAAATCCGGTTCAAAAATTTGTTTGCGTCCATAAAATGTATTACCAGCAAGCCAGATCATTTCTTTTTTTGTAAAGCGCAAACTAAGAGCATGATCAAGTTGAGCACGTAATTCACTCTCATCAATATCATCGGCAAGACGTATTGTTTTAGAGCGATTTATGAGGGAAAAAGTAACATTAACATTAGGATACAACCCCCAAATCATCTGTACCATAAGAAGCTTATAAAAATCCGTATCGAGAAGTGAACGAATAATGGGATCAAGTTTCCAAGTATGATTGTAAACACGTCTAGCAATATCCGGATGATTCATAACCTTTTTCTTTCAGTTTCATAAAATCTAAAATATTATGCACCAACACGGACAATATAGGCGGTGCAATATAACAACTCTACAGTTTTGGGCAAGAATAAAAAAGTCTGCTCTCTTTTTCATCTTTCATCTCTAAGATTTAACAATACGTATAATTTCATGCTGACCTGTTTTGTGTAACTTTATCCCCGCATGAACTTCGGTATATTTTTTGCCATTAACATGGAGCATATTTTTAGGTCCCCATTTTACTTTAATGGTATAAACGGCATCATAAAACTTCATTGTTGCTTCATATTTTGGCCAAATAGAGGGTAAATGTGGCTGTAAAAACAACAGATCTCCCTGACGCTGTATTCCAAGAATAGCTTGTGTTGCAGCACGATAAAACCAACCGGCTGAGCCTGTATACCATGTCCAACCGCCTTGACCACATCGTGGTTCAACAGAATAAATATCTGCGGCCATCACATAAGGTTCAACACGATAAGTTTCAGGATCTTGTCCATGGGTAATCGGGTTAATCATAGAAAATAAAGCGTAAGCTTTATCGTTTTGTTCCATTTCAGCCAATGCTAAAATACTCCAAATGGCACCATGCGTGTATTGACCACCATTTTCTCGGATTCCCGGAGGATAACCTTTTATATAACCGGGCTCAAGTGTGCTTTTATCAAAAGGTGGCCAAAAAAGGCGAATGAGTCCGCCTTTTTTATCATAGAGATGTTCCAACATTGATGTCATTGCTTGCTTTTGATGTTCAGGCGATGCCATTTGAGAAATGACAGCCCAAGATTGAGCAATGGTATCAATTTGGCATTCATCATTAATTTTAGAACCAAGAGGTGTTCCATCATCAAAATAACCACGTCGATACCAAGCACCATCCCAACCGTTTTCCTCTAGGGATTTTGTTAAGCGTTCAAGGTATGTACTCCATATTTGCATATGGCTGTTATCACCACGTTTTTTGGCCAAAGGAATAAATGCTTGTAATGTGTACCCAAGAAACCATCCTAACCAAATGCTTTCGCCTTTTCCTTCCACACCTACCAAATTCATGCCATCATTCCAATCCCCACCTAAAATAAGAGGGAGACCATGGGGCCCGCAGCGTTTAATGGCAAGGTCTAAAGCTAAAGCACAATGTTCATAAACTGTTGCAACCTTTGAGGATTGGATAGGTTGAAAATAAGCATCCTGTTGCCCACTTTTGAGAACATCACCTTCAATAAAAGGAATGAGCGTATCAAGAAAAGCGTCATCACCAGTGGTAGTGACATAAAGAGCTGTTGCATATGCAAGCCAAACGATATCATCAGAAATGTATGTACGAACACCAGCATTTGTGTCAGGCAACCACCAATGTTGCACATCCCCTTCAAGAAATTGGTGCGCTGCTGCATTTAATAATTGTTCACGTGCTAATTGTGGTTCCAGCAATAACAAAGACAGGCTATCTTGTAACTGGTCACGAAAACCAAATGCACCACTCGCTTGGTAAAAGCCTGCACGTGCCATGATGCGGCATGCGTAGATTTGATAAGGAAGCCAATGGTTGACCATAAGATTAAAAGAAGCGTCAGGTGTTTTGACTTGGAAAGGAGAAACAAAATCACTCCATTGCTGTTTTTGTTTTGTGAGCAGAATTTCAAAATCACTTGCATGTACTTGATTGAGTAATTTTTCAGCTTCTTGCCTATTTTCAGCACTGCCAAGATAGAAGATGATTTCTTTTGTTTGCCCTGGTTGAAGATCAATATCATAGGCGAATGCTGAACAAGGATCACATCCTGCTTCAATGATATTCGAAAGAGCACCAGCTTTACGGATCGCAGTTGGATGCGTTACGGTTCCCGTTGCACCAATAAATTCAGCACTATTGGTTGTGGTGCTGGTTGGCATTTCAGATGCCGATAAGAATGTGACTTGTTGAGATTTTTCAATGTGATAAGGATTTTGAATAAAATGTACACCCCTTTTGTCCTCATAAGAGGAAATAATGAAGGGGGCATATTTTGTACGGGTATTTCCCAAAACCCATTCAACATAATTATAAAGGCGTAAACTGCGTGGTTTTGTCCCTTCATTCGTGAGGGTAAGACGTGAAAAGCGAATTGGTTTTTCCGGATCGAGTGTATGAGTCAGTTCTAATGCAATTTCTGAATGTGTCGATTTAAAAGTTGAAAATCCAAAACCATGACAAGCCTCATAGACAATATTTTCATCACATTCTACAGCAGAAACGGGTGAAAAACGTTTTAAAGACTGGCGATCAACCAGATAAAGTGCTTCTCCTGGCCGGTTAGATGTTGGATCATTTGCCCAAGGAGTTAATTTATAATCACGGCTATTGTTAACCCAAGTAAAAATTGCACCTTCAGCAGAGACATGAAAACCAAATTTGTGGTTAGCGATGACGTTAATCCACGGGTGCGGTGTAGTTGTACGTCCATGAAGACGTATTACATAATGGTTATACTGGTTAAAACCACCGTAACCATTCCAATATTTTAGATCTTCTCCATTTATGGGAAAAGAGGAGGGTTTTTGTTGGCTAATAAGACCAATGGAAGCAAAAAAATTTTGTTCAGTTTGTATTGTAACTTGCCTTCCTTCGCTATACTTTGGGGAATCTAATTGATCATGCAATTCATGATAATTTTTATGAACTGTAAGATCAAAATCACTCTCATCAAGTCGTTTAAGCTGTTCAGATAAAGAGCCATTTTGGGCATCAAGAACGGTGCGCGCTGATGCAAGAAGCGTTTTAAAACTCTGTTCACTCATTTGATCGCGTCGAAGCATGAAAATATGTTGGCGTTCATCTGCTTTTTGCGTGTGGTGATAATAAGATTCACAGACCCACTCAAGAGCGCGTTGTGTATTTTGTATGTAGGAAAATGTTTGTTCATTAAGAATGACCAAATCAACAATGAGTCCGCGCATATGCCAATATTCGTGTGCTTTAAGGAGCTCGCGCAGTACAGAGATATTTCCCTCGTTATTTAACCTAAGAAGACAGAGTGGATTGTCTCCTGAAATGGACATAGGCCAAAGATCGGACTGTTTTCCAAGCGTTTTTGCTAATATTTCAGGAGAAAGACGCCATGTTCGATCAAGGTAGATAAGCGATGTGGCATATTTTTGATAGACAATAGCTTCTTTAGGCTGGGTTCCGCTCTGATACAGTGCGACTTGTGAGCGCGTCCATGCCCTTGAAAGTTCTTTTTGAAACATATCGGGTTGTCGATAATGTTTAATATGATTATGCAGCGCTTCTTTTGTATGAGCAGCAAAAGTCCAAAAAATAAGTTCTGCTTTTCCATATGCTGAAATTTTGATACGGCATCGCAATGACATAATAGGATCAAGAACACAACCTTGACTGTTACTGAAACGAGCATTTTGGTCAAATGCAGCGGGCCGATGAATAGATCGACCCCGCCCAATAAACAGAGAGCGATCCGTTTCAGCTTCTGTCTCTTGGAGAATATCTGTTGTACTAGAGACAAAATGGGCAACATAGATTTCAGGATCGCTAGGTGAGCGTTTGCGCCTTTTGGCAAAAATTGTTTTACCTTCCTCAGCAATTTCTGTCTCTATAAACATACGGAAAAAAACAGGATGAGCTTGGTCTGTATCCATTGTGGCAAGCGCTAATTCACCATAAGAAGTCACTTCAATGAGGCGCTCTTTATTTGTCGTATTCATCAGTTGAATACGTCTACCTTCGCCACATCCTTCAGATGTAATAAGACATTCAAGTGTTGATTTTATACCATCAACCATTTTTGTATATTCAGCCTTTTCATCTGTAAAAATGCTGACAGCTTCTTCTTCAATAACACGTGTTGGCTCACTAGTAACAGACCACCACCGTCCACTATGCGTATCGCGTAAGAAGAATAAAGTACCTTGTTGATCTTCTGTTGCATCAGGAATAAAACGCGTAATCGCATAATCGTGCCACCGACTGTAACCAGAACCATTCGCTGTTAGCATGGTAAAATAAAAGCCATTAGACAAAAGTAACGTTTCTCGTGGTTTGAGCAACGGGTTTGTAATAATGCGCAAAGGAGCGGCGTCAAGTGCTTGAGACTTATTGCGCATACGATTAACAGCTTTGGTATGAATAATAGGAATGAGATGAGGCGCTCTTTCCTGTAACAGCAATTGCGTTGCTTCAATAATGGGATCACGGTGAAAACGGTCACGCATTCGCCCTTGAAAAATAACATTGTTAAGAGCAAGGATAGACATGCCATGATGGTGCGCATAATAATTGCGTACAACAGCGTATTTTTCCCCTGTTTTCACGCGTGAAGGGGTAAAATCGACAGAGTCATAATAACCATATGTTCCTAAAGCTCCAAGATCACGGAGTCGTTTTAAATTAGCGACAGCGCAAGCAGGAGCATATTGTGCCGCTAGAAGGCTGGCATAAGGAGCAATGACAGCATTGCGTGAAAGACCACGTTGGAGTCCGAGGTTTGGAACACCAAAATGAGCGTATTGGTAATTCATTAAATGATCGCGAGCGTTAAATGCGGCCTCTGAAATACCCCATGGCAATTCCCGTTTATGAGCATATTGTATTTGACAATGAATAATCAATCGATTTGTTTGATCTAGGAGAGATCCTAAAGGTTCATGCATTACGAGAGATGGCATAAGATATTCGAACATCGATCCAGACCATGATAGGAGCGCACCTTTCCAACCTATGGGTACGAGGAGTCGACCAAGACGAAACCAATGTTTAAGTTTTATGTCTCCTTTTGCGATAGCAAAAAAACTTGCAAGACGTGCTTCTGAAGCAAGTAGATCATAACAATTTTCATCGAGTTTGTTTTCTTGAACACGATATCCAATGGATAAGAGATGCCGTTTAGGCTGTTCTAAAAAGTCAAATTTCATATCAAAGGCTATTTGCCGTGCTACTATAGCCAACCTGTTTAGTTTTTTACGTAATTTTTCAGTATCACAATGAGCAGTCGCATCATGATGATAAGCGTTACAGGTATCGATAAGGCATTTAGCCCAAGAAAGCGCACGAGCAGATTCTATCGTTTGAATTTTGTGGTCAAGTTCACTGACTAAGTGCACAATATCGTGGGCTGCATGTGAAAGGTCTATGATGTGAGAAGGAATCGTATTTTCTTGTTTTACAAAAGTGAAGACAGAGTCATGAAAACGAATGATGTTTTCTTCGATTTTTTGACGTAACGAGCGTAAATTGGGTTGATGATCTGGAATTTCTTTGACAGTTTCTTCAAGAATAGCAAGAACATCCGATAAGCCTTCTCGATCACTTTGAAAAAAAAGAGGCAGTTTTTCAGCCCATTCACTTAAGGCAGAAGAGAGTGTTATCAAATGACCGGCAAGATTTCCTGAATCAACGGTTGATACATAAGTAGGTAAAAGAGGCCTGAGTGTATCCGTTTCATACCAATTATAGAGATGACCACGGAACTTTTCCATTTTTGTAAGAGAGCGTAATGTACATTCAATACGGGTAATGGTCTCTTCAAAACCAATCCAGCCAAAATCACGTGCAGCAATAATAGAAAGGAGATAAACGCCAATATTCGTAGGAGATGTACGTTGAGCAACAAGAGGTTCAGGATCTTCTTGAAAATTATCGGGAGGCAAATAGTTGTTTTGTGCATTGACAAAGGTTGTATAATAAAGCCATGTACGCCGTGCAATAGAGCGAAGTTTTTTTTCATCTTTTGAAGAAAGATCAAGACTATCTTGAAAGGTTGAAGGTTGACTCACAATCCAAGCAATGAAGGGTGAAAAAAACCATGCTATCCCAAAAGGAAAAGCAATCAAGCTTGCAAAACTATCAGAAAAAAGAGAAAGTGCTACAGTAAGGACACCAATAAGCGATGCTGGTGCCATTATAAAAACATAGAAGCGCAAACTATTGGGCATTGATTTTGTTGCGGCAGAAGTTTTCCATTCAAGAAGATGCTGTTTTGAAATCGTCATACGATAGAGTGTACGAATAATCGCATCGGTCATAAAATACGCCGAATGAGCAAGAAACGTTGTTTTAAGAAATATATCAGCGCTTGTAAGAGCAGTTTTGTTCCAAATTAATTGAAAATGTCCACGCAAAGAATGATCTATATTGGACGAGACAAGCGTTTTTAATACACATAGAATGGGAGAAATGAAGGAGCTAAACAACAAGAATATTTGCCAGACGATTGCACTCTTGAAAGACAAAAAAGTCCATCCTGCAAATGCTGCGATTAACCACATAAGTGGAGTAAGAGAACGACGTAAATTATCCTGCATTTTCCAACGCGTCACGGAACTTATTTGACGGTGGAAAAAAAGATAAGGCAAAAGCTGCCAATCACCGCGAATCCAGCGATGATAACGCATAACATCAATATTATAAGCGGTTGGATAGTCTTCAATGACTTCTATGCTACTTACCAGAGCAGTACGAGCATAACCTCCTTCTAAGAGATCATGACTAAGAATAGTATTTTCTTTAATTTTGCCATCAAGCGCTTGTTCAAATGCATCAATATTATAAAGACCTTTACCGATAAAGGTACCTTCTCCTAAAAGATCTTGATAAGTATCAGAAACGGCAAAAACATAAGGATCAATGCCACGGTTGATAGAAAAAACCCGTTGGAGAATTGATGTTTTTTTTCCTGTTGTAAGAGAAGGAATAATGCGTGGTTGTAAAACGCTATAGCCTTTTACAACCTTTCCACTTTGCGGATCAAAAATGGGATGATTGAGTGGATGGTTAAGCTTTCCAACAAGTTTCGCGACGCTCTCTGGAGTAAGACGTGTATCACAATCCAGCGTCATAACAAAACGGCAATCCATAGGAAGGTGTGGCTTGGGAGGATAAAAGCTTGTGTTTTTATCGCCTCTTAAGAGCCGATTGAGTTCATGAAGTTTTCCTCGCTTTCGTTCCCATCCCATCCAACATTTTTCGCTTGTATTATAAAGGCGTCGGCGATGTAAAAGGAAAAAAAGAGGAAGTTCATCACGATGATAACGACTATTGAGTTTATCAATACTCTTTTGCGCATAGTGCAATAAATCAAGATCATCTTGCGTTTCTCTCAATGGAGCATCCACCCAATCTGTAATGAGCGCAAAATGAATGGCACCTTTAGGATTGGAAAGATAGTGCACTTCAAGATTGCGCACTTGTTCATCAATATCATCGCGTGATGTCATCAAAGTAGGTACAACAACCATTGTCCGTGCATGTTTTGGAATACCTTCTTTATATTCATAGCCAATGAGTTGTCTTGATGGGATAAACCATGAAACAACAGTGTTAAATAAAGCAAAAGCAGCATCGATAGCAGGAAAAAGCGCTAATACAGTAAAGCAAAAAGACATCCATGATGTCATGCCAGATATTTGTAAAAGGGCGTAAATTACAAGCAAAAGAGCGAGCGTCAGAAAAGAGACAGGAATAGCGATGACTCTCAATTTTGAGCAACAGGAAGCTCGTGTCCATTTTATGAGAAAGGGCGGGATATATCCACAAGCCTTTTCAAATATGCCACGACCATCATCAACAAGGTACCACCCCACACAAGAATGATGAGGCATATCTTTAGAAGTGGAATTTGTCATTTCTACAACTTTATGTGCAATTTCCAGCTCACTAAGAGGCGAAAAGCGTGCAACTTTTTCAATGACTTGTCGATAAATATTGCGTGAGTGAGAATCAATTTCAGAAAAATCACTATTTTTACGCAAAATAGAATCGACACAACTCACTGTTTCAAACCATGCTGTCCAATCAACATCATCTATAGCTTTAAGAGCACGGATAATATTTCCCATGGTCACACCATCTGCTGCTTGTCGGGTATGTTCATCAGCTGTTGCAATTTCTAAGCTACTGCCTTGGCTTTTCAATTGCTTTTCAAGCCAAGTTAATGCTACGGTTGAATCGACAGATGCACTGCGTAGGCGATAGAATAAATGTGCTGAAAACGTTGGATCAACAGTAAATGGTTTATACTGCGTAAAGAGAGAGTGTAGATTTGTTTTATTTTTTACAAGAGAAATTTTATCAGCCACTTGACTAGCAAGATGGCGCATATGTCGCGCTTTTTCGATACGTACTGAAAGACGACGGACATTTTCAATGAGCAGCATTTGCATAACAGAAGGAAGAGCCCACAATTCACCAATTGTGAGCGCACAAACTTCTTGAAATCCATTGGTCATAGCAGTGAGTGTTTCTTGTGAAAAGCTGCTATCAGTATGCGCAATATAAAGCCAAGTTAAAGCAAAAATTCGTGGTATTCCCGCTTTGTGTGTAGAAAGAGGAAGTTGCTTTATGAAGGACTTAGGTAGATTACGACGTAGCTTTTGTATAGTTTTATCAATGGTGTAATGATTATCAATGAGCCATTGAGCAGACGGTGCGATAGTCTCATCATTTCGGGCTGCAAAATCACTGGTATGAAAGGCATTAAGAATAAGTTTCGCATTTTCATTCAATCTCTTGCGAAAATCTTCTACTCCTTCATATTCAGGGAGTAAAATTTCTTTACCAGAAGCTATATCATGCCCTAATTTATAAAGATCTTCCCGTACCTTATAAATTGCACGAAGAGGAAAATCCGTATTAATAAAATGTTTTTTTTTCTCTTTTTGAGAAAAAAAGCACTTTATGAAAGGTATTATGCACGTCATAATGTCCCATTGTTATTCAATTACATCGTTTTTTATTTAAATTGTAAGCATTTTATCTGAATAGTGAACCGTTGATAGACAAAAAAACAAACTTTTTGTTTTTAGTTGCAAGCAGTTATAATTTTTTACGCAATAATTAGAAAATAAGCAGACAATTTTTTTAGAAAATAAAAAGGTCACCCTAAAATGAGTGACCTTAATAACACCGTCAACTTTAATGATTGATGATTAATCTTGTTCTTGTTTTTTTAAAGCAGCACCAAGAATATCACCAAGAGAAGCGCCCGAGTCTGTAGAACCATATTGTGCAACAGCTTCTTTTTCCTCTGCAATTTCTAAAGCTTTAATCGATACCGAAATTTTACGTGTTTTTTTATCAAATGCTGTGATGCGAGCATCAACCTTTTGCCCAATTGCGAAACGCTCAGGACGTTGCTCATCACGATCACGCGCGAGATCAGCACGCCGAATGGTTGTCTCAAGGTTGTGGTCAATCAATTTCACACCAATGTCATTGTCGTTAACAGCAATCACTTCGCATGTTACAACAGCACCTTTTCGCAATTCGCCAGAAGCAGCTGCTTCTCCAACTTTATCGCTGGAAAGCTGCTTAATTCCAAGAGAAATGCGCTCTTTTTCAATGTCAACATCAAGGACCACAGCTTTAACGATATCGCCTTTATTGTAAGTATCAATGACTTGTTCACCAGGACGGTTCCAATCAAGATCAGACAAATGAACCATACCGTCAACATCGCCTTCAAGCCCAATAAACAGACCAAATTCTGTTTTATTTTTAACCTCTCCTTCAATTTGCGAATTGACAGGAAATTTATTGGCAAAAGCTTCCCATGGATTTTCAAATGTTTGCTTTAAGCCAAGAGAAATACGCCGTTTAGAAGGATCAATCTCAAGAACAACCACTTCTACTTCTTGTGATGTAGACAGAATTTTCCCAGGATGAACATTTTTCTTCGTCCAGCTCATTTCAGAAACATGGATCAGCCCTTCGATTCCTGGCTCAATTTCAACAAAACCACCGTAATCAGTAATGTTGGTGACAGCACCCGTAATTTTTTTACCAATCGGATACCGAACACTAATGCTTTCCCAAGGATCACTTTCAAGCTGTTTCATTCCAAGAGAAATACGGTGTGTATCCTGATTGATACGAATAATCTGGACTTTAATCGTTTGACCAATTGTGAGGACTTCAGATGGGTGGTTAACACGCCGCCATGCCATATCTGTAACGTGCAAGAGACCATCAATCCCACCAAGATCAACAAAGGCACCATAATCTGTGATATTTTTCACCACACCTTCAACGATTTGGTTTTCTTCAAGATTTTGTACAATTTCTGAACGTTGCTCGGCGCGACTTTCTTCTAAAACAGTACGACGTGAGACCACAATATTGCCACGACGACGGTCCATCTTCAAGATTTCAAAGGACTGAGAATTATGCATGAGAGGTGAAACATCACGAATGGGACGAATATCAACTTGGCTGCGCGGCAAGAAAGCAACAGCACCATCAAGATCGACTGTAAAACCACCTTTTACTTGGCTAAAGATCACTCCATCAACGCGTGCACCAGCATTGAATTTTTCCTCCAAACGGACCCAACTTTCTTCGCGCCGTGCTTTTTCACGGGATAAAACAGCTTCGCCCATCGCATTTTCAATGCGTTCAATGTAAACCTCAACTTCATCGCCAACTTGCAAAGAACCGTCTTTTGCTTTAGCTCCAAATTCTTTGAGAGGAATACGTCCTTCAACTTTAAGACCAGCATCAATAATGGCCATGTCTTTTTCGATTGCAATAACACGACCTTTAACAACAGATCCTTCATTAAGATCATTGGTTTGAAAAGATTCTGTTAAAAGGGCTTCAAAATCCGCTGTTGTGGGATTGTATTGTGACATAAGAACTCCTAATATATACCTTGTGTTATAAGGTATGAGCGCTAGGTTAGTGTTAACATAAGCAACTCCCTGCCTTTTTCCTTGAATAAAGGAAAAAAAGTTAGCGCGAGGCTGGAAGTCACCTTAACGAATTTATCCAATTATATGCATTTTTATGATTGGATCAATAAAACTACATGCAATTTCAAATGTTGCTTCTATACTCAATTCTGACGTATCAAGCAAGTGGGCGTTTTTTGCTGGTTTTAGTGGACTTTGTTTACGGGTTATATCGCGACTGTCGCGCTGTTCAAGTTGAGCTAGGATTTCATGATAATTTGCTTGAACCCCCTTTTTTAAAATCTCCTGGTAGCGACGTTTGGCGCGCGTTTGAACATTGGCTAAAACATAAAACTTGATATCGGCATCAGGACAAACAATAGTTCCGATATCACGTCCATCAAGCACACAGCCAGGCAAAACTTTAGCAAAGTTGCGTTGTTTTTCGACAAGAATTTTGCGTACAGCAGGGTTAATCGCTATTTTTGAAGCCGCTTCACCAAGTTCATGAGAAGAAAGAAGGGCAGGATTTAAGGTATTAAAATCAAGTTCTTTAGCATAAATAATAGCATTTTTTTCATCATTAAGAGCTAAATTTTGTTGTAAAAGCGTATGAGCAACACTACGATAAGTAAGACCCGTATCGAGATGGCGAAGACGATAATGTGCAGCAATTTTGCGTGCTAAGGTTCCTTTGCCTGAGGCTGCAGGTCCATCAATGGCAATAACAAAAGGCTTCAAGCAATTTTCCCCCCAAGTTGTTTTATAAAAGGAATAAATTCTGGAAAGCTCGTAGCGATCATTCGTTTATCATCAATGGTAACAGGTTTTTCTGATATAAGCCCAAAAATGAGAAAACACATAGCAATTCGATGATCAAGATGTGTGGAGACATGTCCACCACCCAAACCTTTGGCAGAACCTTTCCCATAAACAATAAGAAAATCTTGACCTTCTTCACAGTCTACGCAATTAATTTCGAGTCCTTGAGCAACAGCAGACAGTCGATCTGATTCTTTTACACGCAATTCTTCAATTCCTAACATCACTGTTTTGCCTTCTGCAAAGGCTGCTGCTACTGCCAAAGCAGGATATTCATCAATCATTGATGGAGCACGTTCTTTGGGCACCGTAACACCTCTAAGAACCGATGATTTTATCCGTAGATCAGCAACATCCTCTCCACCTGTTTGACGTCGGTTCAAAAATTCAATTTGAGCACCCATTTCCCTCAATGTTTCGATAAGTCCTATTCGAGAGTTATTTATCAAAACATTTTCAATGGTGATATCAGAGTCTTCTACAAGAAGGGCTGCGATAATTAGAAAAGCAGCAGAAGAAGGATCACCCGGAATATGAATCGTTTGTCCAGTAAGATGGGGTTGACCGTTAAGATGAATCAAACGCGCACCTTCATTATCTTTTTCTATTTCAAGTTGTGCACCGAATGCTTTTAACATTTTTTCCGTATGGTCTCGTGTCAGAACTGGTTCAATAACAGTTGTAATGCCGGCGGTATTGAGTCCAGCAAGCAGGACTGCTGATTTAATTTGGGAGGAAGCTATTGGAACACGGTAACGAATCGGATTAGCCATTTTCGGACCATAAAGCGTTAAAGGAAGGTGATCGTCGTGCGTTGCTTCAATTTCAACCCCCATGAGACGCAGTGGATCAAGGATACGTCCCATTGGACGTTTAGAGAGAGAAGCATCACCAATAAAGGTTGTTTTCATATGATATGGACCAACCATTCCCATAACCAAACGAGCACCTGTTCCAGCGTTTCCAAAGTCTAAAGGTTTTTGTGCAGCTAAAAGGCAACCATTCCCTGTTCCTCGTATGGTCCATAAGCCATCTTTTTTAATAATACAGGCACCCATAGCTTGCATAGCAGCAGCTGTATTGAGTACATCAGCGCTTTCAAGTAATCCATGAATATGTGTCTCACCACTTGCTAATCCTCCCAATATAAGAGAGCGATGAGAGATTGATTTATCTCCTGGTATTTTAATTTTTCCAGAGAGACTACTCGATTTATAGGTGGTTATAGGGATTGCTTTTTGCATGGAAATTCTATTTAATTCTATCTAACTTTTATGAAATTGTGCATCCTTTAGCACATGCTTTAAAAGACGTCATGAAAAAATCACTGTGAAACGGTGTATTTATCTTTGACAAAGGCATTATTTTTCGATTAAGCACCATAGAATTTATCTTTTAATGGAATAATAGTTAATCAAAGAGGCACGGTTTATGGCAAAAAAAGAACTTGGAACTAAACGTGTTGATCCAGAAACGGGAAAAAAATTTTACGATCTAAATCGCGATCCTATTGTGTCGCCCTATACAGGAATTTCTTATCCGCGTTCTTACTTTGAAGTTGCAGCAGCTGAGGCAAACAATGAAGAAGACGTTGATACTGAAGAGCTTGATACAGCACTTGAAAAATCTGCTTTTATGCTTCTTGAAGAGGATGATGAGGATTCTAAAGATGACGATCTTCCTGATTTAGAAGATAGTGATGTAGATCTTGGTGATGACGATGATACATTTTTATCTCATGATGATGACGATGAAGATGATGACGTTACTGATATTCTCGGAGGCGGTGTTTCTAATGATGACGATGCTTAAGAGAAGTAAAAGAGGACATCTTTTCCATTGAATGTAAATTCTTCTTGATCTTCAATTTTGATCGTTCTAGAAAAGCTGAAACTGTATACTTTCCTTTTGGGAAAAATTGTTTTTATAGGGGCTATAGCTCAGCTGGGAGAGCGCTTGCATGGCATGCAAGAGGTCAGCGGTTCGATCCCGCTTAGCTCCACCAAAAGGACCAGCTATTCTATCAAGGGAATCAATTATAATAGAGAATGTGTGCATCAATTTAAAAGGTTTATGCGCTATTTAATCATCATTCCAATAGCGCCTGTTGCTTGCATTTTAGCGGTATTATAACACGTTTTTAATCATTTGTTGGATTATAAAATTTTACTGTCGTAACCGTGAAAGTAGATAATTTTTTATGCTTTGCACAGAAACAGAAAAAGAGCTGTTTAACTTACGCCTTGTTTTAAAGGACAAAATTTGAATTACCTTTATCACAATATTTCCACAAAATCATAATATGTTGGTTATCGATATCTTTTTAAAAGGTACGAAGTACCTAAACAAAGATGAGGGAATAAAATATTAAAATATTCTTCTCAATTATTGCGAATCAGAACTTTTTTCGAGTATTTTTAGCTTGATCAAATGTCCTGCCAATTAAAAAATTGCCTACTTTGAGTAGCATCTACCTACTCAATATTAAGGTGTATTAACGCTCAAATAACATATTGAATCAATTAATTTTGTTTTCTTGCACGTCACAAAAAAGGTTGAGGTGTGAAAGCGACGTGCGCCATCATTATATGTGCTAATTCCCAATGTTGCCAATAATTCTTACATTTGAGAATGTTCATAAGAAACATTTTTAGTCTTTTCTTTCACAGTTTTTATCCACATGCCAATTGCGCTTGTTATGTGCAAGCCAATGGTTTTTATTGATTCAACCTCAAGAGATCTGAAATGATAAAACCCTACGCCATTCGAGATTCTTACTTTAATATGATGCTCGAATTGCATTTCTTTTGATTGCTCTTTTATACGCTAACAAAGAAAATATTCATGTAATAATCAGTCAGCAATACGCATAATGAAAATAAAAAATAATATTAAATTTTAAAATTTTTATTCAATAATCTCTGGTACTTAGCCCTGTGAGAAATGTCAGAACCAAATAGAAGATAGTTTTCATTGTAAATTTTTTAAACAACAGAGGTAAAAATATTGAGAGTGCTCTCAAAATATTGTGCATTGCAAAAGCTTTCTGTCTCTTTGGTTTATTCTAAAAAATAACAATTTATTTCATTTAACAATCAGAAAAACGATACAGCCTTATCACGCCATAAGAAATTTGGCTCTCAAATAATTTTACCAAAACAATTCTCTAATTGAGATTTTCAAAAATCTTCCCTAACGCCATCCACATCTCTTTAATTGCTGTTCATAGAGCCTCGATATCCTTGCCATGCGCTGTGCTGCCTGTGAAAGTGCCGCAGAGACATGCCCGCCACTACGCGCATAAGCACCATGTCCCATATGATAATTTAAATAAAGGCTATATGCATCATCAAATCTCACCCCATTGCGTTGAACACTTTGGCGATGGTACCAAGCAATAAAATCAGCAGAATCTGCAAAATTCGTACGCCATGCAAAAGATCTGCCCGTAGAGCGAAGATACATTGCCCATGTACTGTCAAGCGCTTGAGAATAACCATAGGCTGTCGATTGACGCTTCCATGGAATAAAACCAAGTAGTTTTTTACGTGGAGGACGTGCATTGTGACGAAAACTCGATTCCATATTAATGGTTGCAAGAATAATAGACATAGGAATCCCATAGCGCATTTCTGCACGTTTAGAAGCCTTACCCCAATTGTCAAAAAAACCATTTTTTTGTGCTAAAATAGCACACGCATTGTTCGTGTGTATGGGAGTGGTTGTTGCACACCCATCTAGCAGAAACACCAGTGCCCCTAAAAACAAAAGGTGTCGCATATTCCTATTCCTCTCGTTTAAGAAATAAAACAAGATAGAGATACTAAAAAAATATTACCAATCAATAAAGAACATGATCTGACTTGTGATATTTAAGAAGCTTGCTTTGCTTTATTCCTCGTCAGCAAAACGCAATGTTTGCGACTGAGCCAATGTTGTCATTTTTGTTGGTTCAGAATGATTCTCTTTTAATTCGACAGTTTCAATGCGATTTGCCCGTTTCATAATTTTGGAAGACGATATCAAAATTCCCTCTATATCTTCACCTGCTTTGTGAAAGTGCTTCTGTAACGCACGAACACGTATATCCATTCGTCCAAAATCTTCCATCAATTTTGCTACTTCTGATTGAATTAAGTGCGCTTGTTCACGCATCCGTGCATCTTTCATAATGGTTTGTACCACTTGGACAGAGAGCATCAACAAAGATGGTGAAACAATAATCACATGAGCTCTATTGGATTTTTGTACCAATGCCTCAAAGTCCTCATAAATTGTTGCAAAAATCGATTCAGATGGCACAAAAAGGAAAGCAGTGTCATGGGTTTCTCCAGGAATCAAATATTTTTGTGCAATATCACGAATATGGACTTCCATATCGGTACGAAATTGGCGTTCTGCCTCTTGACGCTCTTGCGCTGATTCTGCCTTACGCATAGCATTCCAAGCCTCCAGAGGGAATTTAGCATCAACAACAAGAGAAGGGGCTTTATTGGGCATATGAATGAGACAATCTGGGCGTTTTCCATTGGAAAGAACAGCCTGAAAAACATAAGCATTTGTTGGTAAGGCATCGGCAATAATTGCTTCCATCCGCCCCTGACCGAAAGTACCACGTGTCTGCTTATTGCTTAAAATGGACTGCAACTGAACAACTTGTCCCGTAAGCGATTGAATATTATTTTGTGCCGCGTCAATCACTGCTAAACGCTCTTGCAAACGATTCAAATTTTCATAAGTGGATTTGGTCTGTACCTGAAGTGTTTGGCCTAAGCTTGTTGTCATCCCATTGAGTTGCTCACTGAGTGATTTATTCAATTCAGCCTGCCGTTGACCAAAAATTTCCGCCATCGTTTGCATTCTCCCTTGCATTTCAGCTTGTGTTTTCAGCAAGGTAGCCATCTGCATTTGTGCCTCACGTGCGCGTTCAGCAATTTCATTTTCCAAAAATGCTTTTTTTCGATGAGAATGTATCAACATAAAAAATGCCCAACAAACAAGTATAAATAAAAGCAAAAGCATTAGTTTAGAAAAAAACTCTCCAGCGAGTATGGAAAAAAACGAATCAAACATAAATTGTAATATAACGCTCTTATTGTAAAAAAACGCAAGAATCCGTTATTCAATATTGACCAATAACAAACCATTGATTAATCTCTACTTATGCCAATGAGATCTTTAGTTACTTTACCTGATCCGATTTTACGGGAAGTGTCCAAGCCCGTTGATCAGGTCGATTCAGCTCTTCAAAAACTTGCGGATGATATGTTGGAAACCATGTATAGTGCTAAGGGCGTTGGTCTTGCTGCTATTCAAATTGGTATACCGCTACGTATGTTGGTTATAGATGTCTCTGGAAATTCTGAAGATGAGCAGAAAAAACCATTTGTTATTATCAACCCTGAAATTTTATGGCTTTCAGATGAGCGTAATATTTATAAAGAAGGTTGTCTTTCTATTCCTGACTATTTTGCAGAGGTTGAACGTCCTAAACGCCTTTGTGTTCGCTACCAGAACCGTGAAGGAAAACAAACAGAAATTGAAGCAGACGATCTCTTGGCAACTTGCTTGCAGCATGAAATTGATCATTTAAATGGGCGCCTTTTTATTGATTACATTTCAAAGATCAAACGCGATATGGTGATACGAAAATTTAAAAAACGCGCAAAAGAAAAAAACATGCAGGAAGCAGTTTTGTAATGGCTTTACGATTAAGTTTTATGGGGACACCAGATTTTTCTGTTCCTATTTTACGTGCTTTATTGGATGCAGGTCATGATGTTGTTGCTGTTTATAGTCAACCCCCTCGCCCAGCAGGACGTCGAGGACTTAAATTAATCCCCTCACCTGTTCACAATGTAGCAAAAGAGAAATCTATTCCCATCTTTACGCCACAAACACTCAAAACAATCGAACAACAGGAGCAATTTGCAGCACTTTCTGTTGATGTTGCTGTTGTTGTTGCCTATGGACTCCTTTTACCCAAAGCTATTCTTGAAACACCCCGTTTTGGTTGTTTTAATGCCCACGCTTCACTCTTACCACGCTGGCGTGGTGCTGCACCTATTCAGCGTGCAATTATGGCTGGCGATAAAGAAACAGGTATCATGATCATGAAAATGGATGAAGGACTTGATACGGGACCTATCGCTCTTTCTCGCTCCATCCCCATTACTGATAACACCACCACTGCTGAGCTTTCAAACAAACTTTCACATATTGGCGCAGAACTTATGATAGAAACCCTATCAACTCTTGAAAAAGACCAACTTAAACTAACCCCACAATCAGAGGAAGGCATCACCTATGCTGCCAAAATCAAAAAGGAAGAGACCCGCATTGATTGGACAAAACCTGCAGAATTTATTCAGAGGCATATTCGCGCGCTCTCTCCTTCTCCTGGTTGCTGGTGCAATATGAATATTGGGGGACGAGAAGAACGTGTAAAAATTCTTGATAGTCGCTTAACAACAGGTCCTTCTCTTGAAATTGGACGGATCGAACCAGATTCTTTGATTGTCCATTGTGGACAAGGGCGGATAGAAATAACCTCTCTCCAAAGATCGGGTGGTAAAGTCCTTGATAGCGCAACCTTTTTACGAGGTGCTTATATTTCTGCTGTTTTTTAAGATGCCACGTTTTAAACTCACTCTTGAATATGATGGTTCAAATTATGCTGGTTGGCAGCGTCAAGTAAAACTTCACACTGTACAAGGAGCTCTTGAAAAGGTACTCTTTTCCTTTAGTGGACAACAATTGACCATAACAACAGCAGGAAGAACCGATGCGGGCGTACACGCTACGGGACAAGTTGCGCATGTTGATTTCATAAAAAACTGGCATCCCCATACTGTACGTGATGCGCTCAATGCTCTTTTACGTAAACAGGGAGAAGCGATTTCAATCTTAAACGTACAAAATGTCCCTGATGACTTTGATGCACGATTTTCCGCTGTAAAACGCCATTATCTTTTTAAAATTCTTAATCGTCGCTCTCCACCAGCCTTAAATGCCAAACGCGTGTGGTGGTTGCCAAAGCCTCTTAATGCTGAAGCCATGCATGAAGCTGCTCAAAAGCTTGTAGGAAAACATGATTTTACCACTTTCCGTTCCGCACATTGCCAAGCAAAAAGCCCTATTCGCACCCTTGACCGCCTCGATATTCAAAGAGAAGGTGAAGAAATTTTCCTTTATGCGCAAGCCCGTTCTTTTCTTCATCATCAAATCCGTTCATTCGCAGGAAGCCTCATGGAAGTGGGTATTGGACGTTGGACAGCTCAAGATCTCGAAGCAGCTCTTCATGCTAAAGATCGTAAACATTGTGGTGTTGTTGCTCCTCCTTCAGGACTTTATTTAACCAAAGTAGAGTATTAATTATCCTTCAAGAGTGAACGTCTTAAAAGTCATTAAGGCAGTTTATAAAAAGAACGAATTTCTTCAAAAGCTTCTGCTGCTGTATTGACAAATTTCACAAAATTAACATCAGTAGGAGAAATTGTACCTTGTTCAGATAGATACTCAAAATTGATAGTATTGCTCCAAAATTCTTTGCCAAACAATAAAATTGGTACCTGTTTCATACGCCCCGTCTGTACTAAAGTTAACGTCTCAAACAATTCATCCAGAGTCCCAAATCCTCCAGGGAAGATAGCTAATGCTTTCGCTCGTACTAAAAAATGCATTTTGCGCATCCCCAAATAATGAAAATTGAAACACAAATGCGGCGACACATACGAATTAGGTTCCTGCTCATGTGGTAAAATAATATTCAAACCAATCGTTGGGGCACCAACATCACAAGCACCACGATTTCCCGCCTCCATAATTCCTGGTCCGCCCCCCGTAACAACCACAAATTCACGATATTCTGTCGTAGCAGAATAAAATGAGCACAAACGCGCAAATTCTCTCGCTTCATCGTAATAATGTGACATAGCACGCAAATTTTTCTTTTGTATTTCATTTTTTGCAGCCCACGCCGCTTGCCCAGATTCAGGAATACGCGCACCACCAAACAAAACAACTGTTGATTGAATATCATATTCTTTAAGGGTTATTTCCGGCTTTAAAAATTCAAGACCAATACGTTGTGAGCGCAACTCTGGACGCATCATAAAATCTTGATCGATATAGGCTAAACGATAAGTAGACGAACGCATTTGTGCTGAATTAGAGATTTTATGTATTTGTTGTAGAGCATCCTTCGTATGGAGAAGTGGTGTCCAATTTTCTTGTTCTCCTTTTCTTTTTTCTTTACAGCCTTTTTTCATGCACCTGTCCTACTTCCTCATCGTTTTATTGACTGAACACATTTCTTCGCGTAGTTCATAGAGAATAAACCTTGAAGCTTTCAACTTGTTTAACGGAACTCTCGTCATGCCCCATCTCACACAACTTGAAATGATTATTCAACAAGCTTTTGACGATCGCGATTCTATCGATACTACCACAAAAGGCGAAATCCGTGAGAGTGTCGAACATACATTGAACCTTCTTGATAACGGTGAAATCCGTGTTGCAGAACGACAAAAAAATGGACAATGGCATGTTCATCAATGGTTGAAAAAAGCGGTTTTGCTCTCTTTTCGGCTTAATCCTATGCAAATTATTACTGGTGGAATCAATGGAACACATTGGTGGGATAAAGTTCCTTCAAAATTCTCTGGTTGGCAAGAGACCGATTTTAAAAGTGCTGCTTTCCGTTCCGTTCCTGGAGCCATTGTACGTCATTCTGCTTACATTGCACCCAACGTTATATTGATGCCATCCTTTGTTAATCTTGGTGCTTTTGTCGATGAGGGTACAATGGTTGATACATGGACCACCGTTGGTTCTTGTGCACAAATTGGTAAACATGTCCATCTTTCTGGCGGTGTTGGTATTGGAGGTGTTTTGGAACCACTGCAAGCAAACCCAACAATCATTGAAGATCACTGCTTTATCGGTGCTCGCTCTGAAATTGTTGAAGGCTGTATTATCCGTGAAGGTGCTGTTTTGGGAATGGGAGTCTTTATTGGAAAATCTACAAAGATTATTGATCGTACAACAGGTGAAATTTTTATCGGTGAAGTACCAGCCTATTCAGTGGTTGTGCCAGGTTGTTTCCCTGGAAAACCTTTACCAAATGGTGAAGCAGGACCAAGCCTTTATTGTGCTGTTATTGTAAAACGCGTTGATCAAAAAACACGAGAAAAAACATCCATTAATGATCTTTTACGTTCTTAGACACAAGATTAATTCACAATAATATTTCATCGTTTTTTTACTTGAATAATAACCTCGAATACAAAAATTCTCTCATTTCAAATCCTTTCATAGTGAATCTAATCACTATCATTTCCTTGCGTGTTACAAACGCAGTTGGTGTGTGGGCAAGAGACACTTTAAGAAAAGAGTAAAAATATTTTTAATGAAAATTCTCTCAAATGATAAGGACTGTCATAATATTTTGAGCTAAAAAAGAGTATGATAGATGCGCTTTGCACCTTTATGACGCGTAAAGACGGTGATGCCAAATGGATTTTATATCATTCACAGTGTATGTTACTTTATATTTTTCACAGCCTCCATTGTGAAATGGAATTTGATGCATTGAGTGATGATTCACTAAAACAAGCACACCAATATGCAACATAAATGTATTTCGTTTAAAGCATTCTGTTTTACGTGAGAAGCATGACATCATTACGCAATACACAAAAACATGAAGCACAGCGCAATTCTATTTAAAAGTGTTCTTTAAGCACCTGAATCAATTAATAAAAGCAAAAGCGCAATCAATAAGAGAAATACTCCTTTTTTCATTATTTGTTCATTTTGAGTGCTTGAATAAATGCCGATTGTGGAATTTCTACTTTTCCAAATTGACGCATCCGCTTTTTGCCTTCTTTTTGCTTTTCCAAAAGTTTGCGCTTACGCGTGACATCACCCCCGTAACATTTCGCTGTTACATCTTTACGCAAAGCACGAATTGTTTCGCGCGCTATAACTTTACCACCAATAGCCGCTTGAACTGGAATCTGAAACATATGCTGGGGAATAAGATCTTTCAGCTTTTCACACATGGAACGCCCGCGCTTTTCTGCAATCGTGCGGTGCACAAGCATAGACAATGCATCTATAGACTCTCCATTTACCAAAATAGACATTTTAACTAAATCCCCTTCTGCATAATCTGCCATCTGATAATCAAAAGAAGCATAACCCTTTGAGATTGATTTTAGCCGATCATAAAAATCAAAAACAACTTCATTCAGTGGTAAATCGTACGTTACCATAGCACGGGTTCCAACATAGGACAAACCAGCTTGTATCCCCCGCCGCTCTTGGCATAGCTCTAAAATTGACCCAAGATAATTATCAGGAGTCATGATTGTCGCCCGAATCCATGGTTCTTCGATTGAAGAAATTTTAACCACATCAGGCATATCCGCTGGATTGTGCAACTCTTTAACAGAACCATCATTCATATTCATGCGATAAACAACCGAAGGTGCAGTCGCGATTAAATCCAAATTAAACTCACGCTCTAATCGCTCTTGAATAATTTCAAGATGAAGAAGTCCCAAAAAGCCACAGCGAAAACCAAATCCCAAAGCCGCGGATGTTTCCATTTCAAAAGAAAAACTCGCATCATTTAAGCGTAATTTGCCCATGGCTGCACGTAAATCATCAAAATCGGCAGCATCAATTGGAAAAAGACCACAAAATACAACTGGTTGCGCCGGCTTAAAACCAGGCAAAGCATTTTCACAAGGACGGCGCTCTTCAGTAATCGTATCCCCAACCCGTGTATCTGCTACTTCTTTGATAGAGGCAGTGATAAAACCAATCTCGCCTGGTCCTAACTCATCAACTTGTACCATTTTAGGTGTAAACACCCCAACGCGCTCAACTGGATATTTTGCTCCCGTACCCATCATACGAATGGTTTGGCCTTTTTTTAAAATACCATCTATCACTCGTACCAAAACAATGACACCAAGATATGCATCATACCAGCTATCAACCAACATTGCTTTCAAGGGATTTGCAACATCGCCTGTATGTGGAGGTGGTAATTGTGTAACAATTGCCTCCAAAACATCAGGAACACCCAAACCTGTTTTTGCTGATATTTCTACTGCTTGAGATGTATCAATGCCTATCACATCTTCAATTTGTTCTTTAACACGCTCAGGTTCTGCTGCTGGAAGATCAACTTTATTGAGTACAACAACCAACTCATGGGAATTATCAATGGCTTGATAAACATTTGCTAACGTCTGCGCCTCTACACCTTGGCTTGCATCCACCACCAACAGAGAACCTTCACAAGCTGCCAATGAACGCGAAACCTCATAAGCAAAATCCACATGACCAGGTGTATCCATAAGATTTAAAATATAGGTTTCACCATTCTTTGCCTTATAGTGTAAACGTACCGTTTGTGCTTTAATAGTAATTCCACGTTCACGCTCAATATCCATGGAATCGAGTACTTGTTCTTTCATCTCACGTGTATCAAGTCCACCTGTTATTTGAATCAAACGATCAGCTAAAGTGGATTTGCCGTGATCAATATGCGCCACGATGGAAAAATTACGAATATAATTACGATCTATTGTCATATAAGGCGATTTAGCAAAGAATAATACAAAACGCAAAGACCAATTATGCTCCGGCTTCTATCAAAAGAATATAAACCTAAAAAGCTTCTCAAAACACAACTTTTCATAACCTAAAAAATGAGGCTTTTATTTGCTAAATTAAATCCAACGGTACTAAAATGATATTTTCACATCTTATTTTATGACTCATATGCTGGATAAACCGGCACCATCACACATTTTGCCAACCTCCAATGTTGCAACAATCCTTTACACTTGAAAGAGTTTATAAGAGATATGCCTTTCTTGTACAGTTTTTACCCACATGGACCACCTTCTTGTAACGTGTAAGCAAGTAGATTTGGATTGATTTAATATGAAAACGATTTGAAGTGAGAAAGTTTTACGGTATTCAGGATTCTAATTCAATGTGAATAATTCTATATTAATTATAAATCAATATGTTATAATATTTATATGATGGGCGTGTATATCACTTAAGCTTGCAATAAAATTCGCAGGAAGTGCTTTTTTATTTATACGCAATAACCTGCTTTTTTAGCAATCTTATATAAAATAACATGAATATCGAGGGAGTTTCTTCTCAATTTTTAAAACTTTAGAAATATGCTCTATTGAGTGATCTTTTTATGTACTTTTTATACAACTCCTTCCTCCGTCCATTAAAGATAAAAAACACCAATCCTCTTCGATTCATTGGATAATGCATTAATTTATAATGATCGTTTATTGTTTTTCAATTTAAATTAAAACTCTGAATATCGCGAGCCTTTCTCATTTTAAATCTTTTCATAATGAATCAATCAAATTTTTTGCTTCCCCATTATAAAACAGGGCTAGTATATGGATAAAAACGTTTAAGAAATGAGTAAACATGCCTCTCTCTTTTAAATGCCAAAGGCTGTCGTAATATTGAGAACTGACAAAGAAAATGCTAGTGCCTTTTATTTAAGTAAAACGATGATGCTCTGTGGTTTTTCTATACTTCACGCGGACCGTCAATGAATATGATGTATATTAAGAAAATTGTCTTTTTAAAAAACGCGTTAATATACAACATTATGGGAAGCTGCTTTAGGCGTTCTATTTTACGTGAAAAGCGTGATCCCATGAAATAACAAAAGGAATAACGTGCAACGGTGCGTAATTTTTATTATTCAAAAAAATTACCATGGATGTTTTTGAAAATTGTAAAGCTAAATTTAACAATAACAGTAAAGATGAGTGTTGTTTTTTGTCTTTACCACTTCATGCTTTGACTCAATGAAGGTTGGCTTCCCGTTTCAGAGGTTAAGCAAACAGATAAATATTATTACTCCAATTTGCTATACAAAAGCTGGAATAGCTTATAAAGCCTCCTTATCTTCATATTTTAAAAAAGCCTCAAAAATGAAAACTTTGCAAGCAAAAATCTCATGTAATAAAATCATAATAGCAAAGGTGCATAGCTAATCAATTTTTTCAATTGCTTTATTTTTTTTACGCCATTGTGAAGGTTGTAATTCAGCCACAATGATCCCAATCAGAATAAGCAAGCCACCTAATAATGCTAACGGGGATAAATGCTCTCCAGCCAAACGCCCAACAATACCAGCCCATACCGGTTCACCTGCGTAAATGAGTGTTGCACGTGTAGGAGAAATAGACTTTTGTGCCCAATTCATAGCCAATTGAATGATGGCACTCATTAATGCCAATCCGATGCCAATACTAAACCATACCCACGAAAATTCAGGAATGCTTTCACCCATCAAAGGCATACAAGAAAATGAAAAAAAACCACTAAAAAATAACTGAATAATGGTCACACGCCGACTATCAACCTTATTGGCAAAAATTCCGATGAGTATGACTTCTCCAGCAATCGCTAAAGCGCCTAACAAAGTCAAAATTTCGCCTTTTGAAAAATCAAAATTCCCCGGCTTTTGTCCTGAAACAAGAACAAGCCCAATAAAAGCGAAAACAATACCAACCCAACAAGCAAAACGGGGAGGTTTTTTAAAAACAATCCATTGCAAGATTGGAACCATCGGTACATAAAGCGCTGTAATAAAAGCCGACTGACTACTAATAATCGTTTGAAGTCCAGCTGCTTGAAAAGCATAACCTAAAAACATGGCTAAACCAATCGCCATCCCAGCGAAAACTTCATAAACCGTTATACCTTTTATAGAGCGCCAAAAAATTGCTCCACATATAAGAGATGCAATAATAAAACGAAATCCAACAAAAAACAGGGGACCACTATAGCGTACCGCAATATGAATGACTAAAAATGTAATACCCCACAATATTGTTGCAGCAAATATTGCCAATTCTGGCTTACTTAATAAAGGATATTTAAGCTGTTTTATATTTGTCATGAAAGGCTTTCTCCTCCAATTTTCCGCACAATTTATGAAACAATAAGCGTTCCAACTCCCTGTTCGGTAAACAGTTCTAGTAAAACAGAATGAGGAGTTTTACCATTTAAAATGACAACACCTTCCACACCATTTTGAAGGGCTTTTATACAAGTCTCTACTTTTGGAATCATGCCTCCTGAAATTGTCCCATTTTTGATAAGTTTCTCTGCTTCAGAAACTGTCAATTCTTTTAAAAGTTGGCCCTGTTTATCCAAAACACCAGGAACATCAGTGAGAAATAAAAGGCGTTTAGCCTCTAATGCACCAGCAATAGCCCCAGCAAAAATATCAGCATTAATATTATAGGTTTTTCCATCGCGTCCTGGAGCCACAGGAGCAAGAACTGGTATCATTTCAGAACATGCTAAAAGATCCAGCAATGTGCGATCAACTTCAATAGGCTCACCAACAAATCCCAAATCTAAAACACGTTCAATATTCGAATCAGGATCAATGACAGTTTTATAAGCCTTTTCGGCAAAAACCATATTGCCGTCCTTACCACATAATCCTATTGCCCATTCACCCTCTGCATTGATGAGAGCGACAATTTCTTTGTTTATGGAACCGGCCAAAACCATTTCAACGACTTCAACGATCCGCTCGTCGGTTACGCGTAAACCGTTTTCAAATCGTGATTCAATCCCCATTTTCATCAAAATTTCAGCAATTTGAGGTCCTCCACCATGAACAACAACAGGGTTAATCCCCGATTGCTTTAATAGAGCAATATCACGCGCAAATGCTCGCCCCAAGGCAGGATCACCCATAGCATGACCGCCATATTTTACCACAACCGTTTCATTTTCGTATTTTTGCATATATGGTAAAGCAGACGATAGAAATGCTGCTTGTTTTTCTAAAACATCTACAGCACCGTTTTTAGCATCATCCATTAATAGAGCCTCCTCATCACTTTTTACCATCTCTTAGTGGAATTTAGGAAAAGTAATAACGAAATGAAACAAGAAAACAACTTCCTCAAAAAACTGACAGCGAAAAATTAAACAAAACAGGCGTACAAAACGTTATTATTTTATGATTTTATGTATAAAATTGAAAAGCAAAGTTCTGAAAAAATTTTAAAGCTATGCCGTACATTCGACTCGTTAGTTTATGCTTATGGATACTTAACAATGAATAAGAATATATACAACCATTGATTTTGTAAGATAAAAACAAAATTTTCTTATAATAATAAAATAATAATAAAATTAACAGATCACCAAGATAAGAAGTAGATTGACTTAGCTCTGTAACCTTATCCAAGCAATTTTTAAGACTATCAAAAATGCCAAAAATAAAATTGGTTATGAGGAATTGATATTTTATTTGAAAAAGATGGATTGTCTAACAGCTTATTTAGCTACTTCTTGATAGGCTACTACCTATTTGACAGTTTTAGTATAGGGCTTTTAAAAAGACATTTTGAGTAAAACAATAAATACAAAAAATGCTGAATGCATAAAGGCAGTTATCATGACACTGGAAATTAGTCACTCAATTGCGTTCTTCTTGTATGGATAAGCCCTTTTTAAAATATCATAGATACTCAAAAATAAGACTTATCCATAAAACTCGTAAAATGTAAAAAACTATCAGCGGCAGGCACTTACTTACCCTAAATTAATCGTTTCTCTCTTTTCTTTTCAAGAAAAAAATGCTTTTCACAGATAAATAAGACTATAGAAAGCTTAATTAAAATAACCTTCCAAAAGTTTTTTCTAATCTATTCTGAGAACATTCACATATTTAACCAGAAATATTTTCAAAAAATTCCTTCATACGTGAAAAAAAGCCATGTGATTGCGGTGAATTCTCATGATTTGAAAGTTTTTCAAATTTTTGCAATAGTTCACGTTGTTCTTGCGTTAATTTTTGTGGTGTCTCAATCGTGATATGGATGTAAAGGTCACCCCTTGCTTGCTGCCGACGCAACATGGGCATACCCTTACCCTTAAGGCGGAATTGACGTCCATTTTGTGTCCCTTCTGGGATCTTAACACGTGCTTTAACACCATCAAGATCGGAAACTTCAAACTCTCCTCCTAAAGCAGCTGTTACCATTGAAATAGGAACGCGACAGTGAAGATCTGCTCCTTCTCGCTGAAAAAACTCATGCGGTTTAACGGAAAGGAAAATATAAAGATCACCATTGGGGCCACCACGAATACCAGCATCACCCTCACCAGAAAGGCGAATACGCGTTCCATCTTCAATACCAGCTGGAACATTCACGCTCAATGAACGTTTTTTCTCTATGCGTCGTGTCCCCTGACATTTTGGGCATGGATCCGTAATAGTTTCACCACGTCCATGACATGAAGGACATGTTCGCTCAATAGAAAAGAAACCTTGTGCAGCACGCACACGACCAGATCCATGACATGTTCCACAAACTTGCGGCTTAGAACCCTTTCTCGCTCCTGATCCTTCACAAACATCGCACGTAACGGAACTGGGAATAGTAATTTCTGCAGTTTTTCCTGAAAATACCTCTTCTAAGGTTATTTCCATATTATAACTCAGATCTGCACCACGTTCGCGACCATCACCACGCTTACGGTGCGCACCTCCCATAATTTCGCCAAAAAAATCTTCAAAAATATCAGCAAATCCACCACCAGCAGCAAAACCTCCAAAGGGATTTGCTCCTCCTTGACTACCGCTATTTTCAAAAGCCGCATGACCAAATCGATCATAAGCAGCACGCTTTTGGGGATCTTTGAGGACTTCGTAGGCTTCGCCAATTTCTTTGAATTTTCGCTCTGCCTCTTTATCCCCGGCGTTGCGATCAGGATGATATTGCATTGCCAACTTACGAAAAGCAGATTTCAACTTTTTATCATCACATTCACGAGTCACGCCAAGAATTTCATAATAGTCAACCTTCATCATGTATTCCTGATAATTTCTCTGTCATCCATCTTATGGATAAGATTGCTTTTAATTTATATTTTTAGCAACAAAGTTGCAACTCACTCAAATAATAAAGCCCAGCCTTATATTTCAAAGGCCGGGTTTATAAATTAATCAACACACATGCTGACACTATTTCTTCTTATCATTAACTTCTTCAAAATCAGCATCAACAACATCATCATTCTTTGCATCTGTTTCAGTGTCAGCGCCCGCTGCTTGTGAGGCTTCATACATAGCCTGTCCAAGCTTCATACTGACTTCAGCTAATTTTTGCATCTTTGTTGTTACTTCTTCAGTATCACTGCCTTCAAGCGCAGATTTCAAATCAGATATTGCTGTTTCAATCTGTCCTTTTTCTTCAGCTGATACTTTATCGCCATATTCACTGAGTGACTTTTCAGTTGAATGAATAAGAGCTTCCGCTTGATTTCTGGCTTCAACACCTTCACGGCGTTTTTTATCCTCAGCTGCATGCTCTTCCGCATCCTGTACCATTTTTTCAATATCAGCATCACTTAAACCACCTGATGCCTGAATACGAATTTGATGCTCTTTACCAGTTCCCTTATCTTTGGCCGAAACATTAACAATACCATTCGCATCAATATCAAAAGTAACTTCAATTTGAGGTATACCACGTGGTGCTGGAGGAATACCAACAAGATCAAATTGAGCCAATAACTTATTATCGCTCGCCATTTCCCGTTCACCTTGGAAAACACGAATGGTCACAGCACTCTGGTTATCATCAGCTGTTGAAAAAACTTGAGATTTTTTTGTTGGGATAGTGGTATTACGCTCAATGAGACGTGTGAAAACACCACCCAAGGTTTCGATCCCCAAGGATAAAGGTGTTACATCTAGAAGCAAAACGTCTTTGACATCGCCTTGCAATACACCCCCTTGAATGGCAGCACCCATTGCAACAACTTCATCAGGATTAACGCCTTTGTGTGGATCCTTACCAAAGAAGCTTTGCACGACTTGCTGAATCTTGGGCATACGTGTCATACCACCCACTAAAACAACTTCGTCAATCTCACCGGCCTTTAATCCAGCATCTTTTAACGCAGCTTTACAAGGCTCGATGGTGCGCTGCACTAAATCGTCAACCAGAGATTCAAATTTTGCCCGAGTCAATTTCATTGTTAAGTGCTTGGGACCTGATTGATCTGCCGTGATAAATGGTAAATTGATTTCTGTTTGCTGTGACGAAGAAAGCTCAATTTTTGCTTTTTCTGCCGCTTCTTTTAAGCGCTGTAAAGCTAATTTATCATTTTTCAGATCAATTCCTTGCTCTTTCTTAAACTCATCGGCAAAATAACCGACCAAGCGCATATCAAAGTCTTCACCCCCTAAAAACGTATCTCCATTGGTTGATTTAACTTCAAAAACGCCATCTCCAATTTCAAGTACTGAAATATCAAATGTACCACCACCAAGGTCGTAAACAGCAATTGTCTTTCCGTCTTTTTTGTCCAAACCATAAGCTAAAGCAGCAGCAGTGGGCTCATTAATAATCCGTAAAACTTCAAGTCCAGCAATTTTACCCGCATCTTTAGTCGCTTGACGTTGCGCATCATTAAAATAAGCAGGAACAGTAATAACCGCTTGTTCAACTTTTTCACCCAGATAAGATTCTGCTGTTTCCTTCATCTTTTGCAAAATCATAGCTGAAATTTGCGATGGAGAATATTTCTTACCCGCTTCTTCAACCCATGCATCACCATTGTCACCTTTAACAATTTTATAAGGCACAAGTGCTTTATCTTTTTCAACCATAGGATCATCAAAACGACGCCCTATCAAACGTTTAACTGCAAAAACTGTCCCTTCGGGATTTGTTACCGCCTGCCGTTTAGCAGGCTGTCCAACAAGCCGCTCTCCCCCATCAGTAAAGGCAACAACGGAAGGTGTTGTTCGTGCTCCTTCTGAGTTCTCGATAACCTTTGCGTTTTTGCCATCCATAACAGCCACACAAGAGTTCGTTGTCCCCAAATCAATACCAATTACTTTTGCCATATTATAATCTCCATTCAGCAAGCTACCTCAACCTTCATAAAGCATCTTTTTAAGACAGCTCCTCATAACACTCAAAGCCCATACATTGCTTCAAGCAACATAAAATAATAAAAAATTGCAAGTCGCAATAAGCCTTGCTGCCTCGTATATAAGAACAGGCTTTTATTGCTACAAGAGAATAATGAGAGAAACATCTCCAAAATAAAAAATTTATTTTAAAATAGGCGCTTTAATGACCCATAAATACCATATTTATGAGAAACTTGAGATCATAATATATTTTTCTTGCAATTCTCAATAAATATATCTTTCTATAAAAATTAAAAAAACAAAAGAGTGATTGCACTCTCGCTCTTGATCTTCTCATCATTAATAAAATGATACTCACGTAAAAGCTTTTTAAAAGGCGAATAATTTATATCACGAATATTATAAATTTTCCTTGGACTAAAATAGTCATCATATCTAATGCTCATATCAGTAGAGGTATTATCTATCGATCTCCTTTCAAAAATTCTCCTTTTAACGGTCTCATTGTTTACTGCTATTTGAAAGATGTGTTTTAAACTCACCTAAAGCGTTTTTTCTTAACTGTATAATTTTGAACTTGAAAATATATAAAAATGCCTCTGTATAAATGCTTTAAAATACCAAGAGCTTTCGTAATATTAAAAATTGGTAAAGTAGTTGATGATTGCTCTGTGTTATATATTTATTAAGTAAAATAGTAGTGCATCATAGATTTTATACCATTTACAAACACTATTATGAGATGAACACGGAAGCGTTAAGAGGTGTGTTGTCATTGTAAACCTTATTGTCTTCCTTTAAAATCAAAGAATTCTATGATTTTTATTCTCATATTCAAATCAATTTCATTTTAGCATTTCTTTCTTTTATTTTAAATAAAAGCTCTGCTAAAATGAAAAGTTATTCAAAGTGTGAATCTTATGAAGGAGGGTAAATCAATGATGACATCTATTATTAAGAAAATAACAAATCTTATCTTTAAGAATATAATAAATACACAATATCCATACAAAAAGGTTATCATAAATATCGTGTGTGCTCTTCTCTTTGCTGGTATAACCCTGCCTGCAGGTGCTCAGCAATATCAACTTGGCGACATAGAAATTCTCAATCCTTGGACACGCGAAACACTTAGAGGTATAAGAGTTGGTAGCGGTTATCTCTACATTATTAATCACAGTAATACCCCAGACCGTTTGGTTTCTATTTCCACAAACGGAGTAAAAAAAACAGAGATACACTCCATGGCTGTCGTTAATGATATTATGAAAATGGAAAAAATGCACAATGGCATTGAAATTCCGGGAAATGGCGAAATCACGCTTAAGCCTGGCGGTGATCATATTATGTTTATGGGGCTTTCACAACCATTCAAGTTAGGTGATAAAATTAGCGCAAAATTGACATTTGAGAAAGCAGGAACGATTGATGTTGATTTCTCTGTAAACGCTATGAAAGCACCATCACCTTCTAAATCCTCTCCTAGCCACTAAGCTCCTTTTTTATAATACACACTCTTAAAATGAAGAAGCGTGAAATTTTTGTACGCTTCTTTATTTTTTGTTTAATGCCATCAGTAAAAAATTCTCCCCTTTGATGAATTAACTATGGTCAATTTCAGGAATACGTAAAACTTGTCCAGGATAAATTTTATCGGGAGATTTTAGCATTGGCTTATTGGCTTCAAAAATAAACGTGTTTTTATTACCTTGCCCTTTTCCATAAACCTCTTCAGCAATTTTCCAAAGATTATCACCAGATTTAACCTCATAAAAGCGAGAAGGTTTTCTGGGCGTTGTATCTATAACCTTTAATTGATCAACATCTACAGAAGAGATACCTTGTGAATTGCCAACAACCAGCAATGCTTTTTCAAGTGTTTCCCTGTCTGGAACTTCACCACTTAAAATAGCTTTACCGTCTTCAACTTGAATATTTACTTTTTCTGTACCGAGTTGAAAATGATCAAATGCTGTCTTAAAATCTTTTTCTTTTGGTTCATGGTCCCCAATACCTAACTTTTCCCCTACAGTTTTAATAAAATTAAAAAATCCCATTACAACCTCCTTTCGTGTAGCAGGAACAAATTTTTGTGCATATATTGCCACATTCTTTTCTTTGCTCTTAAAACACATAGGCATATTTTCTAAACTTCAACAATCAAAACTATACCTGTTCAATTATGGGACAAATACAATAATCAACTTGGTAATAAACCTTGATAAAAAAAGCCTTTATGAAAATTTTCTCTCAAACGAAGGGATCTTAATAGACGTAGAAACATTATAAATTATGAAAGCAAAACAAGATTTTACAGTAATGACAAAAGGTTTTTTACTTTGCTACAATTTGTATCATATTTGTTTTGCAAAAAAAATATGAACTCCCATATAAATAAGTGTGGGTAATTTGCTACCACAGCAATAGAAAGGTCTAAGAAACCATGAAAGATACACCAACAATCACACAAACGATTGTACTTGTTGATGATGATCGCAATATTTTGACGTCTTTATCTTTTGCGCTTGAGACAGAAGGCTATCGAGTTGAAAGCTATACAGATGGAGCATCTGCACTCAAGGGTCTCACACTTCACCCTCCACACTTAGCTATTTTTGATATTAAAATGCCCCGAATGGATGGGATGGAACTCTTGCGTCGTTTACGTCAAAAATCTGATCTTCCAGTTATTTTTCTTACCTCTAAAGATGATGAAATTGATGAATTATTTGGTCTCAAAATGGGAGCTGATGATTTTATTACTAAACCTTTCTCCCAACGTCTTCTCATTGAACGCGTGAAAGCCATTTTGCGCCGTTCTAATGCACGTAACCAACCACTTTCTACAGGAACTTCTTCCACCTCCTCTCTCAAACGTGGAGATCTTGTGATGGATCAAGAACGCCACACCTGTACATGGAAAGATAAACCTGTTATTTTAACCGTTACGGAGTTTTTGATTCTGCAAACCTTAGCACAAAGACCAGGAGTTGTAAAAAGTCGTGATGCTTTAATGGATGCTGCCTATAGTGATCAAGTCTACGTAGATGATCGCACCATTGATAGTCACATTAAACGTCTGCGTAAAAAGTTTAAACAAGTGGATGATGATTTTGCAATGATTGAAACACTTTATGGTGTAGGTTATCGTTTCCACGAGGTATAAAACTACTTTGTCGCAAAAATTTGAACGGCAATCAAATCGATGACAGACAATTCTCAACTGGAAACTTTACAAAAAACAACCGTTAATGGTACATCCTCAACGCCATTTCTTATGTTTGCCCGTTTGCATCTCCGAACACAACGTCTCTTTAGACAATTGCTTTTTTCCAGCCTCACACGTCGCATTGTTATATTAAACATTGCTGCCCTTGCCATTTTAGTTACAGGCATTTTATACCTTAACCAATTTCGCGATGGTTTAATTGAAGCAAAAATTAAAAGTTTATGTACCCAAGGAAAAATTATTGCTGGGGCTATTGCTGCTTCTGCAACAGTAGATACAAATTCTATCCTCATTGATCCCCAAAAACTCTTAGAGTTACAAACTGGTGAAAGCGTTACACCCGCCCCTCAATCAACCGATTCTTGGGATTTCCCTATTAACCCTGAGCAAGTTGCCCCTCTTTTACGGCGTCTCATCACACCTAAAACGACAAGAGCACGTATCTATGATCGTGATGCTACTCTCCTTCTTGATTCGCGCGTTCTTTATTCTAGTGGAGAAGTTTTTAGTTATGATTTACCCCCACTTAAAACAGAACAAAGCATGTGGGATCGCCTTACTTCATGGTATTCAAGCACATTTTATGGTAAAGGTATTGCTCTTGACAGAGAACAAACAAAAACCAGTGGTATTGCTGCTTATCCAGAAGTGTACCGCGCATTAAACGGATCTCTTGCTACAGCTAAAAGACGCAACAGACAAGGTCAATTAATTGTTTCTGTTGCCGTTCCTGTGCAACGCTATCGCGCAGTGGTTGGAGCTCTTCTTCTTTCAACCACTGGTTCTGATATTGATAACATTGTAAAAGGTGAAAGACTGGTTATCTTTAAAGTTTTTGCCGTTGTAGGCAGCGTACTTTTGGTTCTTTCTCTCTTTTTGGCCCATACGATTGCCCATCCATTAAGTAAATTATCTGCCTCGGCTAATCGAGTGCGTAATGGCAATAATCAGCGTGTAGAAATTCCTGATTTTTCAATGCGTGAAGATGAGATTGGTCACCTTTCAACCTCTATTCGTGATATGACTAATGCCCTTTATATGCGTATTGAAGCCATTGAACGCTTTGCTGCTGATGTAAGCCACGAATTAAAAAATCCTCTCACCTCTCTACGCAGTGCTGTTGAAACGCTCCCTCTGGCTAAAAATGAAGAAGCACAAGAGAAATTGCTTGAAATTATTCAACATGATGTGCGCCGTCTTGATCGGTTGATTACAGATATTTCTGATGCATCGCGGCTCGATGCAGAGCTTGCACGAGAAACCGCAGAGATTGTTGATATGACACCGCTTTTGGAAAGTCTTGTTCATGCTGTTCAGGAAGTGTATCGTAATACGCAAACCATTGATATAAGCCTTAATATTGTCCCACGTCCTCATGGAAAAGCCTATCTTGTATTGGGACATGAACTCCGTTTAGGGCAAGTGATTTCAAATCTTCTTGAAAATGCACGTTCTTTTATTCCTCGTAATCGTGGCAAAATTTGCATTACTATGAAAAGTCATGCTTCAACCCTTATTTTAACCATTGAAGATAATGGCCCAGGTATTCGTTCAGAAAATATTGAACGCATTTTTGAGCGTTTTTATACAGATCGACCAAACGAAGATGCTTTTGGACAAAACTCTGGACTTGGCCTTTCTATTAGTCGGCAAATCATCGAAGCTCATAATGGGACAATTACAGCCGAAAATATTATTGATCCTACACTTGGAAAGTGTAAAACTGGTGCACGTTTTATTATTATGCTTCCCCTCGCTAAATAAATCTTTTATCCAAAGTAAAAGGCATGAAAACAAAATGTGAAATACTCCACGCAAATTGCCTTCAATTGGGCGGCAAGGGGCTGTTAATTATGGGTCCATCGGGATCAGGAAAATCAACCATTACCCTTTCTTTGCTCGATCGTGCTGAGTGGTCAAAACGTGAAGCGAAGCTTATCAGTGATGATTATACAATGTTGCGTGCGGAAAATGGAAAGCTTCACGGATACACTCCTGATAATTTAGAGGGCGGTATCGAGATTCGTGGCGTTGGTCTTTATATGATGGAATTTGAAAAGCACACAACTATCGATTGTGTTATTTTTCTCGGTCCGGAATATGAACGTTTTTCCACAAATAAAACTTTTCAATTTGAAAATTTGCACATTCCTCTTTTAAAACTTCCCTCTCTTCGTGAAGCCGATTGTACAGCCATTTGTCAAGCTATTGAAGCATTTTTATTTAGAAAAATATGGCAAAAATCTGTCTAATTTTTTTCTAAAGATAAAAAAATCACTATTTTTGCCTTTTTTTTGCAAATTTTTCTTGGCAGCAAGACAAAGCCTTGTAAAATGTGTTTCCCACCAATATGGTCGGATCTTATTAGTTAACAGGAGTTTGCGTAAATGATTGGACTCGTGCTTGTAACGCACGGTGAGCTGGCTGTCGAATTTTTACATGCCGTGGAACATGTTGTTGGAGTACAAGAAAAGTTCGCAACAATATGCGTTTATCCCGATGACGATATAGATCAGCGCCGAGGTGATGTTATAGCCGCAGTAACCGATACAGATACGGATCATGGCGTAATCATATTAACAGATGTGTTCGGTGGAACACCATCGAATATAGCTGTTCCTGCTATTGAAAAAGGACGCGTTGAAATGATTGCGGGTGTTAATTTGCCCATGCTTATTAAACTGATTTCTATTCGCAAATGTCCTGATATTTCATTATCAGACGCGTTAAGAATAGCACAAGAAGCAGGGCGTAAATATATTAATGTACCAAGTATGATTTTATAGCGGATAATAAAATACCAATGTTTTCCAAAGATACCCTCCCATGTATAAGTCGTCATTTCAATATCTGTAATAAACGTGGCTTGCATGCACGTGCTTCTGCAAAATTTGTACAAACTGTTGACAATTTTAATGTTACTGTTGAAGTTGAAAAGGATGGAAAAATCGTTGGTGGATCATCAATTATGGGACTTATGATGCTAGCGGCTTCATCCGGTTGTAACCTCACCATTCGTGTTTCAGGACCAGAAGCAACAGATGCTCTTAATGCTCTTGAAAAGCTTATCAATAACAACTTTGGAGAGGAAAACTAACGCTTTCTCACCATAAAATAAGGATGATGATTCTTAGAAAATAGGAATTGTCCATCATTATTTTGAATTTTAATTTCTCTTCCCGCTTTTATACCAATATTCATATCCATTATAGATTAGCATAATTATCATAAATGTAAAAGTTTATAGTAATTTTATTATACTGGAGTTTTTCCTTCCTTTCCTAACATTATTTGATCAATTTGAATAGTTTTGCGTATTACGGCTATTACCCGACTTAATCGTATAATTAAATCTTTACAGAAAAAGAGAACTCTTCACCTTGTATTAGAATATGCTTTATTTTAAGCTAAAGATAGATGTCAAAATAATTTAGCACATCAAAAATCTATCAACTTTTCTTATTTTCTGCTAAATTTGTAGTCTTTATAATACACAAGGAATCTTCTATTGCACATCATTGTGATACAGCTCATGAAAACGCAATTCTTATCGATATCATAACCATTTTTTAAAACGAATAAGCTTTGTACGCTCATAATTATAGTAAGCATTTTTTAGACATTCTTTTTCAATACTATTGCCTTATTTTCTATGGTACATGCCTCGCCTTTATTATCTATATTGTGTTTGGAATAGCATCTTTCATTATAAGGAGATAATATTATGGGTCGTCTATTTAGTGCCCTTCAGATTCCTCAACAAACAACACAACAACTTGTATCGTTGCAAAATGGCTTACCAAAAGCGCAATGGATCAACCCGCAAAATTTTCACGTCACCTTATCTTTTTTCGGTGAAGTTGAAAGTGCTACCGCAGATGCACTTATGCACGCCTTTGATACAATAAAGCTCTCTCCTTTTATGCTACAAATAGATGGTTTTGAAGTTTTTGGTTCAGAAAATGCTCCCCATTCTCTTGTAGTTCGCATTGAACCTTGTGAAAAGCTTAATCTTTTACATGAAAAGATGCAATATATCCGGAATAAATTAGAGTTAAAGCCTGATGAAAGACAATTTATTCCGCATATTACTCTTGCACGAATATTTGATATCAATCTTGAAGATCTTTCTTCTTATCTATCTTTTCAAGATGATTTTTTTATCCCTCCTTTTGAGGTCGATCACTTTGTTTTATTTTCATCGTCATCTCCCTCAAGCGAGGCCGTGTATCTTATAAAAGGAAGTTGGGCACTTCAAAGATAAAAGGGTGTTTATAACACCCTTTAAAAACTCTTTGAGAAAAGACCTCATATATGTGTAATTGCAGGGAATACTGCATTTTATGTTGGAGATTTATTATTGATGTGTTTTAAGCAGAATCAGTTTCAACAGAAGCTTCTTTTGCTCCTCCTTTGGCTACACCCACTATAGCTGGACGTAACACCCTTTCCCCGATAATATAGCCTGCCTGAACAACTTGTTGAACAGTATTATCTGGAACATCGGCATTAGGAATTTCAAACATCGCTTGATGAAAATGAGGATCAAATTTTTGCCCCTCTGGATGGATTTTTTGCACCCCATGACGTTCTAATGCTGCCATCATGGCACGTTCAGTCATTTCAACACCTTCTGCCAATGATTTCAAACCAGCATCACTTTCCCGCGCCCCTTCTGGAATAGCTTCCAAAGCACGATTGAGATTGTCAGAAACCGATAACATATCCCGTGCAAAATTAGCAATGGAGTAAGCCTTTGCATCCGCCACATCTCGCATAGTACGGCGTCGAAGATTTTCCATATCTGCAACAAGACGTAAAAGCTGATCTTTCAGTTCTTTATTTTCATCCTGCAAAGACGCTAAAAGATCACTAACCTCATTGCTTTCTTTTTCAACGTCTTCGTGTTCCTCTGTTTTATGTGTTTTTAAAAATTCATCGGCTGCCTGTTTAAGTGTATTACGATCAGCTGGATTTTTTAAATCACAATTTTCAAATGAAGCGTCAGTAAATTTGTTTTTTTCATCAGACATAAAAATTTTATTCCTTCATAAGATTCGTTATTCTCGATATCGAAATTCTACAGACAAAAATCAAGGGGTATCGATGTATATAATACAATGAGCTTTTATAGTACAAATACTTACCTGCATCGTTTTAACGCAATAACTGTGACACAAGTTGAGCTGTATAATCAACCATGGGCACAATCCTTGCATAATTAAGCCGTGTAGGACCAATAACGCCTAAAGCACCAATGACTCTTTGTTGTGAATCACGATAAGGCGCTACAACTAAAGAAGAACCAGAAAGTGAAAATAACTTATTTTCTGAACCAATAAAAATTCGAACCCCAGAACCTTCATCCGTTAAATCGAGAAGCTGTGCCATACTCTCACGCGTTTCAAGATCATCAAACAAATGGCGTAATCGTTCTAAATCTTCTTCTGCTTTCACATCTTCAAGTAAATTGCTACGCCCGCGAACAATGAGGTGTATTTTATGATCAGCACCTTCTCCTCCCCAAAGAGCTAATCCCGTTTCAACAAGATGATGCGATAAATCATCAAGTGCAGCCCGTGTTTCTGAGCATAAACGTGCAATTTCCTCTTTAGCTTCACTCAATGTTCGCCCCTGAATATGAGCATTGAGAAAATTCGTTGCCTCCGTCAGTTGTGCATGAGTAACCCCTTCTGGCAAATGAACAATACGATTTTCAACTTCACCTTGTTGAGTCACCAAAACGGCAAGAGCGTGCTCCCTATCAAGGCGCACAAATTCAATATGTTTCAATGTTCCTTCTTGTTTTGTTGCTAAAACAAGCCCTGCCCCACGTGAAAGATCTGAAAGAACTCGGCTTGCTTGAACAAGAAAATGTTCAACCGATTGTGCATGACCAGCCTCTTTGACTTGCATTTCAATATTTTCTCGCTCTTCGTTTGGCAAATCACCCGCTTCCATAAATGCATCTACAAAAAAGCGTAAACCTGATTGTGTCGGCATTCGACCCGCAGAAACATGTGGTGCATAAATCAAACCGAGATGTTCAAGATCACTCATCACATTGCGAATCGTCGCAGGTGATAATGTCTGTCGTAAAAGCCGTGAAAGATTGCGTGACCCTACAGGTTCACCATCATTAAGATAAGCTTCAACAATATGGCGAAAAATATCACGTGAACGTTCATCAAGATATTTTAGTTCATTATCAATAGTTTTGTGCTTCATCACAATTGTTTCACTACTTTTAAAATCCTCATCTCTTATATAAGTTTTGCCAAGGTTTGGTCAAATAGTCTAAAGTAGTATAAAAGCATATTATCCTATTGAGCCGTAAAATGCTACCTTTCAGAATGATGATTGATAAATTACGCAGGAGGTATTTTTTGTTAGAGTGTGTGAAAAATATTTAAGATAAGAGTTGATCTATAAAGTGGTCTGCTGTAGGGACTTGCCAAGAGAATTTGACTAAGAGAATCTGGATTGTTTAAAAACCGCTATAAGTAGAAAATTTCACCTTTTAGAGCAAGCCGGAAATTGGAAATTTACCATAAAAGTGCTATCATCAAAAAGACATGCCTTTCATATTTTTGCAAGGTTATCTTTGTACAAGATAAAAAATTTTGTTGGAATAAAATATCATAAAACGTGTAAAATAATCATATCATGTAAAATCAAGCAGAATGTGTGTATATGAGTATTTAAGCTGGTTTTTAGCACAAAAATAGTTCCCCTTTCATTTTTGGAGAAATCTATATGAGAAGCATAGCAGATAAAAAACTTGTCATTTCTACACATAACACCGGCAAACTGCATGAAATCACTACTTTAATTACGCCTTTCGATTTAATAATACAATCGGCAAAAGAACTGGGCTTGCCAGAACCAAAAGAAACGGGAAAAACATTTGAAGAAAATGCTTATATTAAGGCTTTTTCAGCAGCAAAAAAGACAGGACTTCCTGCCCTTTCTGATGATTCAGGCTTAGAGGTAGATGCATTGGAGGGTGCGCCAGGCGTTTATACCGCTGATTGGGCAATTCAAGCCGATGGCACACGTAATTTTCCAAAAGCTATGAAAAAAATAGAAAATGAACTCCAAAAAGTCGGAGCGCGAGAAAAAAGCCAACGAAAATGCCGTTTTATATCCGTCATTTGCATTGCATGGCCTGATGCTCATGCAGATTACTTCCGCGGATGCGTTGAAGGAACATTCTTTTGGCCTCCACGGGGCGACAAAGGCTTTGGTTTTGATCCTATTTTTTTACCAGATGGATATGAAAATACCTTTGGAGAAATGTCAACAGAGCAAAAACACAACTGGAAATGTAATGATATTCCCCCTCTTTCACATCGCGCACGTGCTTTCAAACTTTTGGCAGAAAACCTTTTAGCATTCTCATGAATGAACCTTTTGGCATTTACATTCATTGGCCCTTTTGTGCAGCTAAATGTCCTTATTGTGACTTTAATTCGCATGTTCGCATCCATGGTGTTGATCAACCACGTTTTGTCACCGCCTTTAAGCGCGAAATAGAAACGCAATACCACAAAATAGGCCCACGCCATATTACAAGTATTTTTATTGGTGGGGGAACTCCTTCTCTTATGGAGCCGCGAACTGTCGATGCCCTATTGCAAGCACTTGCAAAAAAATGGGTAGTCGATGATAAAGTTGAAATTACATTAGAAGCTAATCCATCCAGTGTGGAGGTAGAACGCTTTCGTGGATACCGTGCAGCAGGTGTTAATCGCTTATCTCTAGGGATACAAGCGCTCAATGATAAAGCATTGCGCAAACTTGGCCGACTCCATAATGTGGAACAAGCTCTTTGTGCCATTGCTTTAGCACGGCAAATTTTTCCACGTTTATCCTTTGATCTCATTTATGCCCGCCCCGAACAAACCCTTGAACAATGGAAATCTGAACTTGTACAAGCAATTGATTTGGCAGCGGACCATCTTTCTCTTTATCAATTGACGATCGAAGAAGGAACTGCCTTTAAACGGCTTCATGATGCAGGAAGACTTATCCTTCCCCCATCAGAGTTAGCAGCAGATCTGTATCATCTTACCCAAGAAATAACGGCACTGCATGGACTTCCTGCCTATGAAATCTCAAACCATGCAATGCTCGGTGCTGAATCAGCACACAATCTTCTTTATTGGCGCTATCACCAATATGCAGGCTTTGGTCCAGGAGCACATGGACGTTTCATTGAGCACGCACCGAATCATTCCTCTGCCTGTTCAAAAACATTGTCATCACATCTTGAAAACCGCGAACGTTATGTCACAATAAATGAAAAGCATCCCGAACAGTGGCTTAATTTGGTAGAAACAACAGGACATGGCTGTATTGAAACGGAACATTTAACCACTGAACAACAGGCAAATGAAATGCTCCTTATGGGATTACGCCTTTGCGAAGGCTTAGAACTTATACGCTATGAAACCTTAAGCCCTAAACGCATCCCAATGGAAAAACTGATCGATTTACAACACCAAGAATTGATAGAAATGGTGGATAACCAACGCTTAAAAGCGACAACCAAAGGACGTATTGTTCTTGATCACATCATCAGCCAACTCGCAAACTAAAGTTTTTATAACAACATACTTATTTTAATCATAATTATCATTTTTCCTAGCAAAGGCGAGATTAGAATATCGTGAGATTCTCTCATTTCAAAACTATTTATAGTAAATTAGTTACCACCATTTGCTTACACCTTAAAAGTAGAGAAGCGTATGGATAAAAGCTATAAAAAAGAAGTAAAAAGGACTCTTATGAACACCCTTAAGTACTAAAAGCTATCGCAATATTTTGAGCTAGAAAGTGTATGGTGGTCTAACTTTCTTTTTCATAAACGTAAAGATGGTGAGGCACTGTAGACTTTATACATTTCACGGAAAATTTTATATTACACTATTCATAAGCACCGTAGTTGCACGAATGTGACAAATATTGAGAAAATTTCTTTAAAACAAGTATGTGAATGCATAATACGATAATGTATTGTTTTTTATGAAATCGTGGCACCATTTAAAGGACCAGAGAAATAAGCATGAAACCATGCATTAAGCTCTGATTATTTAAAAAGATATTACTCTAGATACTTTTGAAAATCGTAAAACCGAATAAAAAAGGAGAGTAAAAAAGCACGTTGATTTTCACCTTTATACCTTTATGTTTTCCCTCAATGAGGTTGTGGTTGTATGTCTGTTTCAGAGATTACAAAGAATAGATATACACAATACTTTTATCCTATTCTGGCATATAAAAGCTGTTGTCGCAAAAAATACTGAACCAATATTTATTTGAGATACGCGGCTGTATGATTGGTATTGATTTATAGGTCACAGGAAAATCATGAACTTTATTAAACAAACAATGCACTTAAATGGCAAATATACCAGATATGAATCGAGATTGCTTTGTTAGCGAGCGAAATGATAGTAATCCCATATGATCTTACTTGCGTACATGCTTATGAGTGTCTGTACGCGTCCTTTAAGGTTATTTTATTAAAAAATTGAGAATAACACTAGGAAAATCCTTGTCTAAAGAGGTCAACGTGCTGCTACAAAAGAATTTCTGTGTATCTTTATCATAACCAATATTAAAGCTGATTAAATAAGCTCACCTTCTATCTCGTAATGATTTTGCAATGGAAGTTTTTGGGGACAAAAAAGAAGGGGAAAATATATGAAATAAAACAAACTTAAAGCGCATCTCTATGGGCTTTACTCTAAGAGAGGCTAATTGAAACAAGAAGTGCCTTTTATGAGAGTGCAGAAACCATATTAAGGCATGAGCTGTGAATGAACGCATTTATGCTGTACGAATTTTTTACAATAGCAACATGTTTTTGTGTGTCTTTATGGCTTCAACCTGTCATCACACAATTATGATATAAATATTCACTGTTTTCCATATATGATTGCGTATTGACTTCCTTTCTACACTTTAAAGAACGAATATTTTTAATCCAATATGGACTGTAAACAGTTCTGCTTCTTAAAGCAGGTCCCACTTGGCTTTCCAATTATGTAATTCACTTAACGAAAGACTCTACAGGCAAGAATCACAACTTAAGAATATTCATCACTTATTCTAAACCCACTTAATATATTAAGTCTTACGTGTCTCATATTACCACACCTCAAATGGCAATATCTTATGGCACAACAAGATAAAGGTATTTTTGAACCAGCAATCATTTCTTCATGCAAAAAAATCAACAATAAAACGCTCATAAATAGTAGTAAGCGTTTCCACTGCATCAAGGGCTACACACTCATCTACCATATGCATCGTTTGCCCTGGTAAGCCAAATTCAACCACTGGGCAATAATCTTTAATAAACCGCGCATCCGAAGTCCCCCCCGAAGTTGAACATTCTGGTATATTCCCTGTCACACCTTCAATAGCATTGGATAAAGTTTTAACGAGTTTATCATTTTTGGTCAAAAAAACATCTCCCAAACTTGGAATCCATTCAAGCTGATAGTAGGGTAATTGATCATTCTTATTTTTTGGCTGCACCAAAGCAAGGCGTTTTTCAATTTCTGTCATAAGCGTTTCTTTTGTCCAAAGATCATTGTAGCGTATATTAAAACGGATTGTTGTTTGCGCTGGAATAACGTTCACCGCGGGATTCCCCGTATCGATGGTTGTTAGCTCTAAATTACTGGGTTGAAAATTTTCTGTACCTTGATCTAAGGCTTTTAGTGTCAATGCTTGAATAAGCTTATTTACTAAAGGCAATGGATTGGCTGCCCGCTCAGGAAAAGCAACATGACCTTGGCGACCTCTCACGGTAATGATACCAGAAATCGATCCGCGGCGACCAATTTTGATGACATCCCCAACAGTTTTTACGCTTGTTGGTTCTCCGACAAGAGCTGCAGTCCATTTTTCCCCTTTTTGCTCTGCCCATTTCAGAAGTTTTACCGTACCATTAAGTGCAGGACCTTCTTCGTCACCAGTGATCAAAAGGCTTATTGTTCCTTTAATAGACTGTTTTTCTAGAACTCGAGCCAACGCCGCAATAAAACAAGCGATTCCGCCCTTCATATCAACAGCACCCCGCCCATATAATTTTCCCTGATCTATGACAGCTTCAAAAGGTGAATAGGTCCATTCATCCAATGCGCCTGGTGGTACGACATCTGTATGACCTGCAAACATAAGATGGGGTCCTTCATTTCCCATTTTTGCATAAAGATTTTCAACATTATCTGTATTTTTATCCGTAAAAATAGGGCGCTCAACATGAAATCCCATTTTTTTCAAAAATTGTTCCAAAGTTGATAAAGCCCCTGCTTCATGAGGTGTAACAGAAGGACAACGGATAAGTCTTTGTAATAGCTGAAGTGGATCTGTAAGAACAGGCATAAGCTCCCCTTCCCATTTTTTTATAAGTTATCGGAACTTAAGGTTATTACGCTGAATTACAAAAAAGATAAAGCAAAAACATTGAAGACACTCAGCAAACCAAGCAGGGGAGAACAATCGTGCTGAGAGCTTCAATGGCTTCCTCATTATGCATGAGCAAGTACACACACAACAAAACACTCGACAAAAAGTTCCGTTAAATATTGCCTTCATTGGAAAGCTTTTTACGCCTTTAAATTATATGAATCAAAATTAATTGCGTGCAATCTATGAGCATTTTCCTTCAACCAAGCACGATACGTTTTACTATCAGGACATAGTTCTTCACAAAGAGCCCAAAATCTTGGACCGTGATTCATTTCAACAAGATGAGCAACCTCATGAGCAACAACATATTCCACAACTTCTTTTGGTGCCATAACAAGGCGCCAAGAAAAAGAAAGACGCTTATCTATTGAACAAGACCCCCAACGACTTCTCGTATCTTTATAACAAATTGATTTGACTTTACGCTCTACTTTATGGGCATAATGTGCCACCAAAGGTGTTATAATACGTGCTGCTTGTTTTTTCAAAACGTCAGCAACACGCCTTGGCAAATATTCTAATTGACCATAAACGATAATTTGAGGGTCTTGTTCTGCATCTCCTGCAATAATTTCCGTCACCCCACGTCCTTCTCTATGCTTTATGGAATGGCAAACACCCAATAAAGGAATCGTTGCCCCCTCTTTGAGATAAGCATTTTCATGAGAGATTTGTACACGAGCAAGACGTGCCTCAATCCAAGACCGATGCTTTTCAATAAAACTTTGAATCGTACAGAGACTTATCGCTGGTGGTGTTGTTACACAAATCCTCCGTCCGCTCGCATCAATACGTAAGGTAAGACGGCGCGCGCACTTATTTTCCCGCACCCGTACAGGTACAGAGCGATCAGAAAAAATAAAATGCTGTTTAGAAATGCTCATATATTTTTATCTTCATCAATAAATGTACCCCTTATTTTGCATTAATCTGATTAATAAAAGATCTCAATACCGTTTCGAGGCAATCTAAATCTTGCGGACGAGAAAAGCGATGACCTGCATCACGAACAAGTGTCAATGTTACATCATGGAGAGGTAAATGATCAAGTAAAGTCAATGTATGCTGATAGGGAATATCTTCATCTTCCATCCCTTGTAAAATATGGACTGGACACCCAACATCAATGCATCCTTTCATAACACAATTTTCGCGTCCATCTTCAATCAATGTTTTTGTAAAGGGCATTGGCTCTGTATCATCAACTGCAGGTCGTTCAATATAGCCTTTTTCCTCCAAAATCTTCCATTCTTCTGGGCCTAATTTTGGTTCCACCAATGTTTGTGTAAAATCAGGTGCTGGAGCAATCAATATCATGCCAGCAAGCTTCTTATTTTTCTGTGCTAGCATCATAGCAAGCTTTAGCGCAATCCACCCGCCCATAGAGGTGCCAATCAAAATTTGTGGCCCCTCACAATAATTTTCAAAAACCGCTAAACTTTCTTTAACCCAGCGTGAAATCGTTCCTTGAAAAAAATCACCTTCAGATTCTCCATGTCCAGAGTAATCAAAACGTAAGCAGGACAAATCATTCTTCTGAGCAAAACTATCAACCAACATCGCCTTATCCCCTGACATATCGGACAGATAGCCATGAAGCCAAACTAAACCTAGAGAATGGCTGCCTTTGCGATAACGTACTGCAAGTGCGGTGTTCTCAAACGAAAAAAACTGACAAGGAATATTTTGATCCATGATTCTTTATCCTCCATAAAACAATTCCTTTAAATTAAGAGAAAAACTTTTATAATCTAAATCATTCCCAAAAGTAATAAATCAAATAATGAAAAAGACACGAATTATAGTTGTTTTTAGGTGCATAATTGTATATTAAATTAACTGTAGTTGAATCAAAATTAAGGAGCATAAACCATTCGTAAACCGTTTAAAATGACACCTACCCAAAAAGACGGACCACGTTCAAATCAGGATATCCGAGTACCTCATGTTCAGCTTATTAATGATGAGGGACAACATCAGGGGGTTGTTGCGATACAAGAAGCTCTTGCTATGGCTGCAGATGCGGGGCTTGATTTGGTTGAGATTGTACCAAATGCGGAGCCACCCGTATGTAAAATCATCGATTTGGGCAAATTAAAATATCAAACCCAAAAAAAAGCTGCTGAAACACGTAAGAAGCAAAAAGTCATCGAAATCAAAGAGATTAAGATGCGCCCAAATGTTGATGTCCATGATTATGGAGTCAAACTCAAGGCTGTTCATCGCTTTATTGATCATGGTGATAAAGTAAAGATTACTTTGCGTTTTCGTGGTCGTGAGATGGCTCACCAAGATCTTGGATTAAAGCTTCTTCAGCGTGTGAAAGAAGATACAAGTGAAATTGCCAAAATTGAATTGGAGCCAAAGCTTGAAGGCCGGCAAATGATGATGGTGATAGCACCTAAATAGTTTTGCATTAGAATAATATTTGCATGCAACTCATCAAAATAGGCGTATGGCATTATTTAGAAGCACCACATAGAGTTTTTGTGGTGCTTTTAAGGTTTTATAAATGTGTATAAATCCTTTTAAGAGTTTAATAATGCTTTATCGATTTATAAGAAGAATTCGTTATTTTGCATATTAAATGAGAAAGCTCAAACATCGTAAGGTCTTCTTATTTCAAGCTCTCTTATCATGCAATGCGGCAAAATTGTTTGCTTACACATCACAAACGGAGATGATACATAAAAATTATTAAAAAAGCAGAAATGTTTTTTGTGAGCTATTTCAAGTGCCAAAGGCTATCACAATATGGAAATTGGTAAATACAATGGTGAAACTCGCCGTTACCTTTTATTGAAAATTAAAAATAATGATGAACAACGAATTTTCACTATACCTTTTACAGAAACTTTGCACTACATTTTTCACTCTCGCCGTCGTGAAATTGATGTGATGAACCTTGAAAGAAAAGGCTATTTTTGTAAAAAAGATTAAGGGGCTTTTTAATTAAGAATGTTTCAATCTTGCATAAAATAATGAGAGAATATGGAAGCAATTCATGGCTAAAAAACAAATTTCCTCTTTTGATAAACATCTTATTATCCGCCTTTTGCGAGAAAATTTTCGTAAACATATGCGTTGGTACAGTGCGGCTATTTTCTCAATGATCATCATTTCTTGTACCACAGCAACCAGTGCATGGATTATGCGTGATGTTGTTAATCAGATTATTGATGCACAAAATTTTCCTATAATTGTTTTGATTTCTAGCTTCATTGCTTTTATCTTTATTCTCAAAGGAGTTGCAACTTTTTCCCAAACTTACTTTCTAAACAAAGCAGGCAATAGTATCATTGCTGAACAACAGCGTAAAATTTTTGCACGACTTATGGAACAAGGAGTCTCTTTTTATCATAATAACACTTCATCTGATCTTCTTGTTCGTGTAACTCATAATGCGACAGCTGTACGTAATATAATTGATACTATTATCACAACTTTTGTACGTGATTTGCTTTCCGTTAGTGGTCTGTTGCTTGTCATGTTCATTCAAAACTTTGTGTTAATCTCCATTACTTTAATCGTAGGACCACTAGCTTTTTTAGGCGTTCGAATGGCTTTAAAACGCGTTCGCCGCCTGATGGAAAAAGAGCTCCTTTCACTTGGTGAAATTATCAAAATCGTACAGGAAACGGCTGTTGGTATTCGAATCATAAAGGCCTTTTCACTAGAAGAAGTCATGAAAAAACGAATGGACAAAGCCATTTGTGATGTTGAAAAACAAACAAACAATATTGCAACACTCGAAGCTATTACCAGTCCGATTATGGAAACACTCACGGGTATTGCCATTGCAGGTATTATTTGTTTTTCCGGTTATCTTGCAACCGAACGCGCAGGTGTTCAAGGTGAATTTATGTCCTTTATTGTTGCTTTACTTTTAGCGTATGAACCCGCAAAAAGGCTAGCAAATGTACGTGTCAAAATTGAATCTGGCTTGGTCAATATCCGTACGATGTTTGAAATACTCGATTGTCCCCTTACAGTTATAGAACATAAAGAAGCTAAAGATCTGAGTAAAACGCAAGGAACTATTCGTTTCGAACATGTTTCTTTTGCATACACTAATAACAAAATGATATTGAAAGATATCAACCTAGAAATAGAAGCCGGAAAAATGACAGCATTAGTGGGACCATCCGGTTCGGGAAAGTCAACCCTTATCAACCTTATTATGCGCCTCTATGACCCCACAAAAGGACGCATATTGATTAATGATCAAGATATTCGCTACACAACATTTCGCTCTCTGAGAAACCTGATGGCCTATGTAGGACAGGATACTTTTCTCTTTCAAGGAACTGTTAAATATAATATCGGGCTTGGAAAAGAAGGGGCTAGTGATGACGAAATTATCGAAGCAGCAAAAGCAGCAAATGCTCATGACTTTATTATGAGTTTGCCAAATGGTTATGATACACAGATAGGTGATAATGGCTGTAACCTTTCAGGGGGGCAAAAACAACGACTCGCTATCGCTAGAGCAATGATTCACGATAGCGAAATTCTGATTCTTGATGAAGCAACGAGTGCGCTTGATTCACACACCGAAGCACAAATTAATGAAGCCATTCAACACCTTACCAAAGGACGCACAACGATCATTATTGCTCATCGCCTTTCAACGATTGCTCGTGCTCATAAAATTGTGGTCATACAAAATGGACAACTGATTGAACAAGGTACTCAGAAAGAATTGCTAGCAAAAGAACATGGGTTTTATAAAAAACTTCATAATATCCAGTTCAAAAACATACCTCCTAATTTCTAGATTCTTAAATAAGATTTGAAATAAAAATGGATAGAAGGTAATGCTCCATTTATAAAAAAGTCTTGTTACCAAGCAAAAGTATTACTTCAATCAAGAATTGGCAAAGAATTTATGGTTTATTGAAAATAAACTTCTTGGATTTAGATGAAAACTTTACTCGTCATTTTGTTGAATGCAATTGACTTTAACAATGAAACTTCAAAAACCCCTTCCCTTCCTCAAATAAGTGTTGAAACATTCATAAATGTTGCGAATCCTAAAAGATAGAGCATCAAGGTTTGAAAAAATTGCCGCGGATTATGATGATGAATCTGGATTAATACAATCTTTATCCGTGTTTATCCCTGCACTGACAATTTTTTTCTCCACACATCTTAAAGAACAAAGATTCTACCCAATCGGATCTGTAAACAATCCAGATTTTTATTGAGTTCGTTCCACTTGATAACAACTTATGTGATTCACTTATACAAGGCTTACCCTAAATATTCACCACGTGCTTTCAAAATACTTTGTCAAAAAGACTTACATGCCTTACATTACCGCACCTCAAATGTCGGTCTTTTATGGTACAACAGGATAGGCTGACAATTATAATTATGCTGCAAATTATAGATACACTCAGCATAAAAGAAAAACATTGAAAAAATAAGAGAAGATTTATTATAAAACTTTTTTACTGTTGTAGCTTGCTTTAAAGCAAGCTTTGCTGTTTTTTCTATATCTAGAAACTAAAGTGATATTCCTCCAATACCTTAACTTCTTGAAGAGTTTATAAATGCACAACGTTAGTGCTTATATAAGGCTATGATTTCAACATGCAAAAAAACAGATGAAAAGTAAAATGACATTCCTCTTTCTTTTAACCGCCTAAATAGAAAAATATGACATATAACTCTGATAAACATTTTTACAAAAAATATCTTTTGACCTGCATTTTAATACTTTGATTTATAATCATAATTTATTACTTTACATCTTAAATAAAAGATAAGATGTAATTTACTTATTGCAAATTTTCTTTATATTTATGATGAATTAATCAAAAGCACTTGTTGTACGTCATAAGAGATATTGGTGTATGCATAAAAACTCTTAAGATAAGCAATAAAAATACCTCTACATTTTCAAGTGAAAAGATTGTCGGCAACATGAGAAGCTGGAAAATAGAATGATAATGCCGGCTTATATCTTTAATAAATACTTATACCTTTATTAACAATGGTAGTATGGATTTTATACCATTCATAAGGGGTACTTTATATCATTTCACAAGCAATCTTATGAAATAGGCTCAAGCGCACACTGAGAAATGTTTCTTTAAAACAAGCACATGAATTTGCAACACAATAGTGTTATATTTTGGAGTGTTCTGTTTGGGGAGCTGTTCGTTATAAGAAAAGTGATCTAATTCAAAAACACAATAAACAAAAATCTAAAATAATAGATAATTTTTATTATTAAAAAATATTGCTTTAAATGCGTTTGAAAATAAAATCGATATTTTATAAATTCTACGCTTATCTCATGCTTTTGTTTATCGCGTTCTTTAATGGAATCACGCCCTTCACGTAAGAACAGAATGCCATTGTATTGCAAATTCAGGTGCTTGTTTTAAAGAGACCTCTCTCAAAGTCCTCCCCAAGTCCATTTCGCGATAACGTTCGTGAATTGTATAACGATAAATCCATTAAGCCCCTCATCTTTACGCTTATGGAGTAACAAGCCGGCACCATTTACACTATAGTGCTAGCCCCTAATGTTGCGACAGCTCTTAGCTCTCAAGATAATTCATAAGAGGCATTTTTAATCATTTCTCAATAGTTTTATCCACACAGGATTCTCCGCTTGTAACATACAAGGCGAATGGTTTTGAGAACAAGGTAAAGTATTTCTATAAAATAAATATATAACAGCAAATAACATACTGTCTTTCGTGAAGATTTTATCCCTTTAGAGGATAGTATAAACAAAAATTGAGTATTTTAGATATGTTTCTTCACGCCTCAACAAAAAGCTTCTTTTTTTATAGGACTTTTAGCCTATGTTTTCTTCCTCAGATTTAGAAATGAGAGACAAAAAACGAAGAATTTGTTTTTTAGATTCAATCTTTAATAATCTCTTTCATAAAAGAGACCAATACTAGAATTTTGTTCATTTCCTATGGCACCTTTAGCTTTGAGATGACGCGAAATATCTAAATTAATTGTCCCTTTCGTCGTTCCATCGGACCCTGCTTCAAAGCCCAAATAAATATTATTGTGTATGTAGCGTCCAATACGTAAGCCTGTATTACCTTTCTCATTAACGATAACATCAAGATCATCAAGCCCAATTTTAGTTCGTAAAGTATTCAACAAAGATGTATTAGCAGCACCTGCAAGATCAGCCGCTGCTGCTGCAAGTTGAGCAATCTGAAATGGTGATAATTCATTAAGAGAGCGATTAAAAATCAAACGCGCCAAAATCTCATCCTGAGGCAAGTTCGGTTGTGAAGAAAAATTAATATCAAGATTATCAATCGTCCCACTTACAGTTACAGTGACTTGAATATCACCACTGTTATTGTTGGTTACAAAATAAACCGTAGGATTAAGATTACCGCTAAAACTCGCTTGTCCTTGATCAAAATTAAGACGTTGCGAAAGAATATCAAAACGTCCACGAATCATTCTAAATTCACCAACTGGATGCACATCATTCAATGGACCTGCTAGATTAATGAGTCCTCCCAGTTCAGCATCTAACCCTTTTCCGCGTACAAAAAATTGATTGCGTGCTGTAATACGCATATTTGATAGCACAACAGATGAAGATTCTTGTGTAACAATCCGGCTTTTGCTTTTGTTCGTGTTCTTAACATCAGCACGTTCAAGTGTTGTTTGAATCGATTTAGTTAAATTCTTATTTCTGATATCAAGAAACTTAGCACTTTTAAAATGATCAGGAACAAAAACTTCAGCTTTTTCAACGATGATATCACCACCAAGAACAAGATCATTTAAAAAATGACCTGTCATTGTCATCTCACCTGATAATGTTGCCAGAATCATAGAACCATCATTATAATTGGCATTATCAAGATGAAATATCAAATCTGTCTCTAGATCATTAGAGATACGACCTGAAGCAGAAATTCTCCCCCCCTCAAACGAAGAAGCTGAAGCTTTCTCTATAAGGATATGATCACCGTTCAATTTGCCTTCAAGCGTTATATTATTCAACCCTACATTTGTTTGTGAATCAAAAAAGCTACCGTCGCCTATAGAAATATTTCCTATCAATTGTGGCTTTGATAACGCCCCATTAAGAGTTGTATCAATTCTTGCTGTACCCGTTATATGTGCACCACGCTTAGCTAATAAGAGATTAACAAAATCAAGAGGCATTATCCCTTTAACGTTTAATTTTGCCTCTGAACCATTAAGAGATACAGGCCCATGGATGGAAAGATCTAATCCTTTATCTCCTGTAGCTATCATATTTTCAATATGAAAAGTCGATTTTTTATAAGAACCACGAGCATTTATATTGATTGACATCGGTCCTTTATGCGTCATAGCGGTTAAATTTTGACTAGAAAGCTCAAAATGAGCAGATGGATCCTTCATTGTTCCATCAATATCAACTTTGCCTATCATTGTCCCATCAAGCGCTTGTCCTGCAATAAAACCATTTGCCAAATGTGCAGATAAATTTTGCAAATTAATATGAAGATCAAGCTTATTTTTCTCTAGAGATACATGCCCCTGAGCTTGTGCTTGTACTCCTTCTCCTGTTAAATTTGCATTCAAAGTAAGATTTTGATCTAAGGTTTTCCCCGTAGCAGAAAAAGAAAAAGGCATAATTTTTTTATCTTGAAAAGCAACGGTTGTCAGTCCCTCACCTTTTATATCGTAAGTTATATCAGGTTTTGTTAAATGACCACGAATCATAACCTGCCCTGTTACACTCCCTGCTGCTCCAAGATCGGCTTTCCACAGATTAACTAAAGTAGCAGGAAGCGCATTCATTGTAAGTTGCAAATTCAGGGTATCTTGAATATTCCCTGCTAAGATGATGTTGCCTCCATTTATTGCAATTCCTAATTCATTGATTGCCATTCCATCTTTATCAAAAGCAATTATGGATGGTTTCAGCAATTTTGCATGAAAAGTGTGTTGTTTTAGATCCACAGTTTCAATTTGCACTTCTCGTTTTATACTTTCTGGAAGTTCCTCAACCATTAAACGACCAGAAAGCTGTGCATTGAGAGTATCATGCAACATCGCTTGGACAGTAAAAACCGTTTGTCCATTATTTCTATCAGCGTGAGCATTTAAACGATTGACCATTATCAAAGGTGTTTGAATATGTTCTGCATTGATAACTCCTTCAAACTGTGTCATGCCAAAAGGATCGAATATATCAGCATCTATTGCCAATTTTTTTATTTTATTCTTGGAAAAATTCAAATGGTTAATATGCGCCTTCACATTGGTTTTTTGTCTGCCATTTTGTTCATCAAAAATAAAATCTCCTTTTACTTCTCCACTACCATCCTGCAAAAATAACGTTGACAGTACGGAAATATCATCGGCATCAATATGCAGCGCTCCTTTCAAAAAACCGCCAAGTTGTTGAGAAAGAGCACCCGTTATTTTTGCACTTCCCCCTCTAATATCGATATTTTCAAGTTTTCGAATTTTATGAGAATCTTTAAAAGAGGCCGATAAATGCAAAGGTTTCTTAGCAAAAATCCCTTCACCTTTTATCACCCCCGTTAAAGCAGTAACTGGTGCTGTATTATCTACAAGTGCATCTATGTTAAATGTTGTATTTTGAAGTTTCTTCCCTACGATTAATGCTTCAGCAATATGGGCACGTGTATTTAGTTTTATATGGCTATTGCGCCCTCTCGCCGTACTTTCAATTGTAAGCGCACCGCTTATCTTTGGATCTAATTTGGACAAATCAGATATTTCAGCAGATAGATCCATTTTAGCGCTTTCATCTGAAAAATAACCATTAGCCTTTATGTTTGTATATTGATTTTTCAAATTAAAATGACGAAAAATGAAACCCTTCGTATTTCGAGTAGCACCACCTGAAAGAGTGATGTTTCCTTTGAATAAACGATCAAAAGACTGCACGCCTATTTTCATATCGTCAGCCATTCCTGATAATTGGAGATCAAAAATGCCACTCAATAAATTGATTGTTCCTTTGGCTTTAATATCTGCACTACCAGAAAGTGATTGTTTACTGAACGCTTCCAAAGGAGTTAATGTCTGAGCTTTTAAACCGAGGTCGCCTTTAAAAACAAAACCCTCCATTGTCCCTTTTAACCAAGAAGAAAAACCCTGAGCCGTAACACTCAAATCATGAATCAAAATTGGTTTATTCGAAACAATATCCGTATCTAAATGCACATGAACCGCTTGGCTTAAATTTTCTACTAACGCTCCCTTAATCTTTTTAACCCCTTGAAGCGTCCCTTTAACCTGAACACCAACATGACGAGAAGCTGAATTATCAAGATTTTCGCTTACTCCTCCCATATCAAAAATTGCATCGCGAATATAAATATTTTTATTGCTTAAATTACCTACAACCAACCGCCCATTCCAAGATTGTTGCCCTTCGCGACCATAGTCAATGTTCAGAGCAAGAGTATTGGCAGGTTTTGGCACTTCTGATACAGGTAAATGAACAGACTCCTGTTCGTTATCAAGAGCCATTTTGCCATCAACAAAAAGCCGCCGCAAAAATCCATCGGCAGTTATTTCAGCATTGGCTATAACATTCATTGCTTTGCTCTGAATAACCATCTGATCAAGGTGTGTCACACCTTCTTTTGTTCTTCTTGCCTTTGCTTTTAATGTTATATCAGATTCGAAGAGGCTACGATATTGAGAAGGTATTAAAGGGCTCAGTGTTCCCTTTAGTTTTGTAGAAAAACTGTGTCCTTCTGGAACACTTGCAAGAATAACATTACCATCTAAAATAGAATGATGATCAGACTCTAAAGAAAGTTTGATAACCAAATCATCAAAAGTACCATCACCTTTCACGACGAGATTTAGTGCTGGACGTTGTTCAATGTTAAAAATATTCGCCAAAATACCATTTTGTGGTTCGTTAGCAGAAATATCAATTTGAGCTGTACGATTACTATCAGATATCTTGGTGAGAACAGAAAAAGAACCCGGTGCATCTAAACGATGCGCCGCTATATCGACATCAAAATTACCACTAGCTAAAGTGAAATTGCCTTTTAGGGACATATCAGCAGAAAAACCAAAAAGATTCTGTTCAAATATCACATGTTGAGCTGTAAGCGTATTGATAGAAAGAGCAAGCGGCAATTTTGGTAAAGAGAACTTACCCGTCTCAAGGGAAGAAACAAAAGAAGAATTGCCTTGCGGTTTGCGTAAAAATGTAACCTGTTCTGCCGAAAGCTGGTTAATATCCATCCGCCCTCTTAGCAACGCTAGACGATTCCAATTCATTTTAGCATTGGTAATTTTAAGCCAAACCCCTTTTTTATCACTGACCGTAATAGCATCAATTGATGTTTGAGAAGACAGTGTCCCTTGCATATTGTGTAAACGAACTTGACGATTGGGCGCTGAAAGCTTTCGTTCAATTAAAGAAACAAACCATGAGCGATCATCTGTTTTCATTTCGCTAGAGGGAAGAGTATCTCCTCTTTGCGCAAAAACAAAACCACCCACCCCAAAAAACAAAAATACAAAGAAGAAAGCTGATAAATGTACACCTTTTTTCATTAAAATGCTTGCCCTATACCCACATAAAAACCAATGCGAGGATCACCCTTCTCTCTCTTTAAAGGAAAGGCTAAATCAACGCGTAAAGGACCAAGACCCGTCATATAACGACCTCCTATACCGGCTCCCCATTTAATTTTTTGAGAAAAATCAAAATTCGCCTTTTCCCCTACTAAACCTCCATCAAGAAAACCGACAAACCCTATTTTGTCATTTAAAGAAACACGCAATTCTGCCGATCCCTCAACAACTGCCCGTCCACCAACAACCGCATCATTTTCTGTTTTGATACCAATATTACGGTAAGCATAACCACGAACAGAGCCCCCACCACCAGCAAAAAAAAGCGTATTCGCGGGGATTTGTGCTGTATCATTCCCAAGAATTGTACCAAGCTTTGCCCGCGTAGCAAAAACAAAACGATTCTCTTCATCCAACGCCCAGTAAGAACGACCTTCTGCTGTTACTTTTGCAACAAAGTTGCTAAAACGCATCTCATAAAAAGGCTCAATGAAAACTTCACCATATAAACCTTTTGTTGCATTAAGCTTATTATTACGACTATCGTAAATCAAACCGCTAGGAAAACCTATTGTTGTAAAATTACGGCTCCCAAAATAAATATCACGTGAATAACCATTTGAAACTTCTACAGCAGCCTGTCCCGATAGATTACCATTGAAAATATGCGTAATCCCTAATCTTCCTTTGATGGCTTTTGTCGTATAATTTTCTAGAACATCTTGTTGTATTTTTAATTCTGACCTGAGATCTGTATCTGGCGTAAGTACACCAGGCTTTATAAACGTGCCACCGAAAAGATAATCAAAATTTTTAAAATTATACGATTGCTTTTTATTGCTACCAACACCGCCTATCTTTGTTTCAATTTTAAGAACCTCTGCATGACCAAAAAGATTGTTATGCATCCAATAAGCTTCAAAACCAGCACCATCTAATGTTGAATAGCTACCGCCTATACCAAAACGGCGCGGTTTACGTTCTTGTACAACAAGTGAAAGCGGTAAACTGCCATCTGGATTAATGGTATCAGCCTCACGTATATTGATAGCGCGAAAAACACCAAGGCGCGCAAGACGTTCATTTGCCTTTGCTAACGCATCGGAATCGTACTTCTGACCTTGCTTCAATCCGGTCATCCATGCGATATAAGCTGAATCTACACGTGGTTTATTACTTATATTACGCACACTTAAAGGACCATAATGAGCCTTTTGTCCAAGATCAACAACAATCCGTCCTTCAACACGCAACGCAGCATGATCAGCCACGACCTCACTTTTCATAATTTTAGCTTTAGCATAACCTTGTTGACGCCATCCTTCTATCGCCCATTTTTCTGCTTTCAAAATGGTTTCAGATTTAGCAATAGCCCCAACTTTATAGCCCAATTCTTCAATTGTGGGCATTTTATGCGCTTTACGTTTTTCAAACGGAGCTACTTTATCAATATCTGCAATACTAAAAACATATTGTGGACCGGCATTAATTGTAATAGCAATATTGGATTGTGCTGGAAGTTGAGTTACCGGACTTAAATCAGCGACTTCTAAGCCATTAATTTTAATACTAATAACACCACCGTAGCGCCCATCAGCATAAAGAGCAGAAAGAATTGCTCGATAATCTGAGCGCGCCTTGGCTAGCAAACCAGAAGAACTGGCGGATGCTTTCTCTTTATCAGCAACAAGAGAAGAAACAGATTTAACTATTTTTATACCTTCTAATGGCGCGCCTGGCGGTGCAACAACATCAACTTTATAAAATCTCTCTGTACTTTTGGCATAATTTGAAGGAGAATTTGTTTTCTTTTGACCAAAAAAAGGTATGCCGAAAAAATCAAATGCAGCAAGTGGCTGTGGAAAAGCAAAAGCGAAACACAAGCCTATAAATACACAGCGCACAGTCCCTGATTTTAACAAAATTCTTGCCTGGTATACCATAAAATCAGATACCTTATAATACACTTTGCATCTACTATACTTTAAATAATATAAAAATAAGAAAGGTAAATGTAATTACTTTGCACATTTTACACGTTTTATCACATCAAATAACACTCTGCGATACATAACGTCACCCTCCCCTTATATTTTCATAAAATTTTGCACTGTTGTATAACACGAACAGCCTCATTCTTTTTCCTTAACATATTTATTTAGCTTATTATAAATGTTTTATTGCGTCCCATACTATCATGGTTAAATTTGTACAAATGACTTTCCATGAGGACGCTAAAAAACTGCCTATGTATATAGATCTCTCTATAAAAAAAACCATAGAGATGCTTCTTGATTTTTATGCATAGATATGATTGTCTCTACAAAGTCTAAAGGGGAAAATAAATAAATGATCGCACGTGTTACAACTGTTGCTTTTCGCGGTCTAGAAGCAGTCCCTGTCGATGTACAGGTTATGATTTCGTCTGGTAAAATAGGAATGGCTATTGTTGGATTAGCTGATAAGGCAGTTGCAGAAAGCCGTGAACGTGTGCAAGCAGCCCTCCACGCTTGTGGACTTTCTATGCCTACTAAACGGATTACGATTAATCTTGCACCAGCTGATTTGCCTAAAGAGGGCTCGCATTATGATTTGCCAATCGCTGTAGGCTTAATGCTTGCTATGGGAATCCTCCCTCCTGAAGTAGCACAAGACTATATCATTTTGGGAGAATTATCACTGGATGGTTCACTTACCGCTGTTAATGGTGTTTTACCAGCTGCCATGACAGCTTTATCACTCGATAAAGGACTGATTTGTCCCTTCCAATGTGGACCTGAAGCTGCTTGGGCAAATGCAGAAATAAATATTCTTGCCCCAGAGACTCTGCTCACTATAGTCAACCATTTCAAAGGAACCCAAATTCAAAAACCTCCACAACCACGCCAATATACTATCGAAACTGAACTCCCAGATCTTTGCGAAATCAAAGGACAGAAAACAGCCAAACGTGCCTTAGAAGTTTGTGCTGCTGGACGCCATAACCTTTTGTTTGTAGGACCTCCTGGTGCTGGGAAATCTATGTTAGCGCAACGCTTACCTTCCATTTTGCCACCTCTTGATAGCCGTGAGCTTTTAGATGTCTCTCTGATTGCTTCTATTACAGGAGAAACGGTTCATAATACCATTTCACTTCATTGCCCCTTTCGTTCCCCACATCATTCTGCTTCCATGGCCGCAATGATTGGTGGGGGACTTAAAGGACGACCGGGAGAGGTCTCTCTTGCCCATAATGGTGTGTTATTCCTTGATGAATTGCCTGAATTTTCTCCGCAGGTTCTTGATTCTCTTCGTCAACCCTTAGAAAGTGGGGAATCGGTTATCGCCCGCGCTAATCACCATATTAGCTATCCTGCTCGCTTCCAACTCATTGCCGCAATGAATCCTTGCCGTTGTGGTATGGCAGGCGAAAAAGACCATGTTTGCGCTAAAGGAATACGCTGCCAAATCGATTATCAGTCCCGTATTTCTGGTCCTCTGCTTGACCGAATTGATTTACGGATTGATGTCCCTGCTTTGACAGCTATGGACCTTATGCAACCAGAACAATCAGAAAAAAGCTGCGATGTTGCCAAACGCGTCGCACGATGCCGTACCATTCAAGCTAAACGTTTTGCAACAATGGGGTTTGATCATATTCGCACCAATGGCGATTGCCCTGCCAAAATTATAGAACAGATTGCCATTCCTGATAAAAGTGCGACCATACTCTTACGAGATGTGAGTGAAAAAATGCACCTCTCTGCACGCGCTTATCATCGCATTCTCAAAGTTGCACGCACAATTGCTGATCTTGACGGATCAGATAATCTTTCACGCTATCATCTCGCAGAAGCTATTTCCTATCGACTAGGCGCAGAAAGATTAACAGCCCTTAACTAAAAAACTATTCATCAATAAAAACTTATTGGAAAATAACGCAAATAAAGTTCTGTAAGTTTACCATCCTCTTCTAGAGATTTCAGCGCATAATTGAGTATATCAACCAATTTTTCATTCTTTTTTGCAACAGCAAGCTGCATTCCTTGTCCCAATAACTGTGGCGCCATATATGCCCCCCCAACAAAATGGCAGCAATCAACAGATTTTTGTTTTTTGAACCATAACGATAAAGCAAATCCATCATCAAAAATAAGGTCAATTTTACGCTCTTGTAATGCTTTATAGAGCTCTTCTCTCTTTTTAAATTCTTGCCATTTTGCTTTAGGAAAATAATGATGAAAGAGCTTTTCGTGAATACTTTTAGACAAAACACCACTGGTTAAATGTACCAATTGATCGCTTATTGGCTCATCGAGATCTAAAAGTCGAGAAGCAACAAATCGCGCTGGAAAGCGCAAATATGACTTTGTAAAAACAAGATCTTGCTGGGTTTTACTTGTTTCTTTTAAACCCGCAATAATGACTTCTGCACCACCATTTTTAACATATTCTACAAGCTCTTTCCAAGGAATTACTTCTACTTCACAAAGCTTCTCTAATTTTAATTTTGAGCAAATAGCGCGCAATAAATCGATATTATAACCTGCAAGATGCCCCGTTTGATCAAGGAAATTAAAAGGAGGAAAATCAAAAGTTGTTACAAAACGCAAACGAAGAATATCCGTCGTATCAGGTTGTACCAAATGTTCATGCGAATCAAAAAAAGAAGGCAACCTTTCAGCTTCTGCGTAAGAGGAAAATAGCCCCCCCCCTGCTACAAATAAAATACGAATAAAAATAATACGAATAAAAATATTGTATGGATTATTGAATAAAAAATACCATAAACGCAATTGAAGATGTTTTATATATATAGATTTTTTTATTTTCAAAATCTCTCCCCCATTTTTAAAGCTAAGATGCAACTCTTCTCGATTATTATCTAACGCTCTTCACCAAAATATCTGGCGTTTAATAAATAAAATTCTTGCTATTTTTAAAAACCATTGAAAATGCCTAAGCTTTTGGTGTTAATTTTCCCAAATGAATATATAAAAAAATGTAATTTTAGAGAAAGGCGATTTGATTTTTTAAATATAAGAAATAAGCTGTACATACTTTAGTGGCACACTCCATTTTATCAAAATATCAAAACCATTTTCTTGCGTATCACAACCAGAGGGAGTATATAGACACTATTAAAGAAAAGAGTAAAAATACCCTTCAAATGCCGAGGGGTTTCTCAACATTAAGGTTGTGTCAACATTTAAGAGCTGGAAAATAAAATGATGCCGCTGGTTTGCACCTTATTGTCAATATGGGCAAGATAGGGGACATGAATCTTGTAGTATTCACAGGGTATTGTGCGTTATACTATTTAAACATCGTTGTAAAATGAGTTTAGGAACATTGAGAGATGTTTCTTAAAAAAGCGCGTGAATAACAGCGCAATGGGGCTTTGTTTTAAATAAGGGACGTAACCTCCATTACAGGAATGAGAAAAACAAAAGCGTAAGACAATGCGTCATCACCCCCATTCTTTAAAAACATCGCCGTAGACGTTTTTAAAAGTTGTAAAACTGAATAAAAGAACGATAGTGGAAACGTGTTTTTACATTTACGCCTTTATATTTTCCACATTTTAAAGATGCCACAAACCAATATACCCAATATTTTCGCCTCAATCTAATATATAAAAATTTGAGCTGCTTAGAGAGCTCGTAACCTTTGTTTTAAATATACGGCAGCATTAGAATTGAAAATTGATTTATGGATAAAACAAGTAAGACCTTTGTTAGTCTAACACAAAAATGTATAACTAATTTTGAAACATTACGCATATGCAAAAATAAACAAAATAAATAGCATCATTATTGTAAAGCTTAATTGACCTCATTCCCACACCTCAAAGGAAAAGGATTCCTACTAGCGTTGACGTCTAGACAGTCCTGCTTCTCTCGACTAATTCTTTGGGGCTATCCACTCATGCAATTTACTTAACTAAAGGTTATACAAATAAACCCTGCTCCGAATATTCACCACACACTTTAAAAATACTTAATGTATCAAGGTAGTGCTTACTTTCCTTATATCACCATATCACCGCCCTAAATGACGGAGTTTTACGACATAACAGTACAATCTCATTTCATCATTCTCTTCATTATATATCGACAGATATTGAATCTAGTTCTGATATACGGTAAATGTTTAATGTGGTTATTCCATAAATAACTGATCAGAACATTAAGCTTTAAAAAAGCAGATAGAATATTGTAAATTGAACACAGGAATGGACTAACTTATGAGTGATGAAATAACCTCAGCGGCACAAAGTGATGATTATGGCGCTTCTTCTATCAAAGTCCTCAAAGGCCTTGATGCTGTACGCAAACGTCCTGGTATGTATATCGGTGATACTGATGATGGATCGGGTTTACACCATATGGTCTATGAAGTTGTAGACAATGCTATCGATGAAGCTTTAGCCGGTCATGCTACTCTTGTAAACGTTACACTCCATGCTGATGGTTCTTGTTCTGTTCGTGATAATGGACGTGGAATTCCGACAGATATCCATCCAACAGAAGGTGTTTCTGCAGCTGAAGTTATTATGACACAGCTTCATGCCGGCGGAAAGTTTGATCAAAACTCTTATAAAGTTTCAGGTGGATTACACGGTGTTGGCGTCTCTGTTGTGAATGCATTATCCGTTTGGCTTAAATTGCAAATCAGACGGAATGGTAAAATTCATGAAATATCATTTACCCACGGAGTGGCTGATGCTCCATTAAAAGTTATTGGCGATTGCGATAGAGAAAGTGGAACAGAAATCAGATTTTTACCAAGTTCTGAAACTTTTACTATGGTTGAGTTTGATTTTGAAACTTTGGAGCGCCGTTTACGGGAATTAGCCTTTCTAAATTCTGGCGTTTATATTCTCCTTGTTGACGAGCGTCATGCTGATACTAAATCAATTGAATTACATTATGAAGGTGGATTAACGGAGTTTGTCAAATATATTGATCAATCAAAAAAAGCTCTGCTTGATAATCCTATTTACATTGCAAGTGAAAAAGATGGTATGAGCGTTGATGTTGCCCTATGGTGGAATGATTCCTATCATGAGAAGGTCCTGTGTTTTACCAATAATATTCCTCAGCGTGACGGTGGAACTCATTTGATAGGTTTTAGAAGTGCCCTTACGCGCCAAATTAATGGCTATGCTGAATCTTCAGGTATTGCTAAAAAAGAAAAAGTAAACTTAACCGGTGATGACTGCCGTGAAGGATTAACAGCTATTCTTTCTGTGAAAGTTCCTGATCCAAAGTTTTCTTCACAAACAAAGGATAAGTTAGTCTCTTCTGAAGTGCGTCCTATTGTTGAAAATTTGGTCAATGAAGGTCTTTCAGTATGGCTGGAAGAACATCCTCATGAAGCAAAACTTCTCATTAGTAAAGTGGTAGAAGCTGCAACAGCACGTGAAGCAGCACGCAAAGCACGTGAACTCACAAGACGAAAAGGGGCGCTTGATATCACTTCTTTACCAGGAAAACTTGCCGATTGCCAAGAACGTGATCCTGCAAAATCAGAAATCTTTATTGTCGAGGGGGATTCGGCTGGCGGTTCAGCAAAAAGTGGGCGCTCACGTCAAAATCAAGCAATTTTACCCCTTCGTGGTAAAATTCTCAATGTTGAACGAGCACGTTTCGACCGCATGCTCTCATCTGATATGATTGGAACACTTATTACAGCTCTTGGAACGTCTATCGGTAAAGATGAATTTTCACCGGATAAATTACGTTATCATAAGATTATTATCATGACAGATGCGGACGTTGATGGAGCCCATATTCGTACTCTGCTGCTCACTTTCTTTTTTAGACAAATGCCCGAGTTGATTGAACGTGGGCATCTTTATATTGCTCAGCCTCCTCTTTATAAAGTATCGCGTGGAAAATCTTCCCAATATATTAAAAATGAAGCAGCATTTGAAGAATTCTTGATCGATACTGGATTAGAAGAAACAACGCTTGAGCTTTCAACGGGAGAAGTTCGTGCAGGGGCTGATTTGTATCAACTCGCTAAAGATGCTCGTATATTACGTCAACTTTTAGATGGTCTTCATACCCGTTATGACCGTAATATCGTTGAACAAGCAGCAATCGTTGGCGCTTTTAATCTTGAAGTCTTTGCAACACAAGAAAAAGCGCAAAAAATAGCAGATACTATAGCACACCGCCTTAATCTGATTGCTGATGATATGGAACAAGGTTGGAGTGGACAATATACAGCAGATGGAAACTTATGTTTTGAGCGTATTTTGCGTGGTGTTAAAGATGTTGTTACGCTTGATGTGGGACTTATAAATTCAACTGACGCACGCCAAATTGATCGCATTTCCCAAAATTTTATCGACATATATCATCCTCCTGTTCTTTTACGTCGCAAAGATAAAACAGAGCGTATTTTTGGTCCTATGAGCCTTTTAGAGAGCATTTTTACAAACGGTAAAAAAGGTATTACTCTTCAACGTTATAAAGGTCTTGGGGAAATGAATGCTGAACAGCTTTGGGAAACAACGCTTGATCCTAATGCACGTTCTCTTTTACAAGTAAAAATTAATGATGCAACCGATGCAGATTCACTCTTTTCTCGTCTCATGGGTGATGAAGTTGAACCTAGACGTATTTTTATTCAAGACAATGCCTTAAGCGTTGCCAATCTTGATATCTAAAGGTACTCTTCTGTTTTTAGCTGTGTAAATGTCGCAGTTTTATACGTTGTTTTTTCGTATTTGAACATTCCCTCTTTATTTCATTTACGATAAAAGAAAAATAAGGAAGGTCATACACATGGCAGTTGAAACAGAACGTGTAGGAGCCAAGGGTGGCATGGAGCACTCTTTTGGTTTTACAAGAGTAGATGAAACACAAAAACAATCCATGGTGGATGGTGTGTTTCATTCTGTTGCTGAAAATTATGACAAGATGAATGATATCTTATCATTAGGGTTACACCGTGTGTGGAAAAATTCCATGATTGCTTGGCTTTCCCCACCAGCACTTTCTCATTGGAAAGTTCTTGATGTCGCTGGCGGTACAGGTGATATTGCTTTTCGTATTCTCAATGCTTCACGCCAAAAAGCCCATGCTACAGTGCTTGATATTAACGGCTCAATGCTCAACATTGGCAAAAAGCGCGCACAAAAAAATGGTCTTGCCCCTCTGATTGATTTTGTTGAAGCCAATGCAGAAAATCTACCTTTTGAAGATCAAAGCTTTGACGCTTACACTATTGCTTTTGGAATTCGCAATGTTCCTCATATTGATCAAGCTCTTAGAGAAGCTTTTCGTGTTTTAAAGCTCGGTGGACGTTTTTTATGTTTAGAATTTTCAAATGTCGAGACGCCTCTGCTGGATAAAATTTATGATCTTTGGTCTTTCCATGCTATCCCTAAGCTTGGTCAATTTATTGCAAATGATGGTGATGCTTATCGTTATTTGGTTGAATCTATCCGCAAATTTCCTAAGCAAGATGATTTTGCCCATATGATCAAGCATGCAGGATTTTCGCGGGTATCGTACCGCAATCTCACCGGTGCGATTGCAGCGCTGCATTCAGGTTGGAAAATTTAAAAATGGTGCAAATTTCCCCTTACCTTCAATTGATGCATGCAGGATGGGTTTTAGCACGTGAAGGTGTTTTAAGTGCTCTTCCTCATGATGATCTTCAAGGATTTCCAGCGCTATGTCATCGTATAGCGAGTGCATTAGCACGACGCAAAACGAAAAAAAAACAGCGATCTGAAAATATTTCGTATGCCATTAATAAGCTTGGACCCTCTTACATAAAACTTGGTCAATTTCTTGCCACAAGACCTGATATTGTTGGGCGTGATATTGCGGAAGATTTGTCACAACTACAAGATCGTGTCCAAACATTTTCTTGCACTGCTGCTGTTGCTCAAATTGAAAGTTCTCTTGGTCGCTCTATCGATGATTTATTCATAAATTTTTATCCCCCCATTGCTGCAGCTTCTATTGCTCAAGTTCATCCAGCTGAATACAGTGATGAAACTGGTCATACGAAAAAATGTGCTGTAAAAGTTATTCGTCCTAATATCAGAGCACGTTTTTCTAAAGATCTTAGAGGATTCTATCTCATTGCTCACTTACAAGAGCGCTATATCCCTGCCTCTCGAAGGCTTCGTCCTGTTCGTGTGGTAGATACTTTAGCACAAACAACACGCATTGAAATGGATTTACGTTTAGAAGCAGCGGCTATATCTGAAATGGCTGAAAATATTCAACATGATACAGGCTTTCGGGTTCCACGTATTGACTGGGAACGGACAGGACGTAATGTTCTTACAATGGAATGGATTGATGGTATCAGAATATCCGAAATTTCCAAACTCAAAGAAGCAGGATTTGATTTGCAGGCGCTTGCCATTACGCTTATTCAATCTTTTCTTCGTCATACATTGCGTGATGGTTTTTTTCACGCTGATATGCATCCTGGTAATTTATTTGTAGATGCAAAAGGATGTATTGTTGCTGTTGATCTAGGCATTACAGGAAGGCTTGGCAAAAAAGAAAAGCATTTCCTTGCTGAAATCCTTTATGGCTTTATTACCCGTGATTATCATCGGGTTGCACGCGCCCATTTTGAAGCCGGTTATGTTCCTTCACACCATAACATTGAAAGCTTTGCGCAAGCCAACCGCGCTATTGGCGAACCAATACATGGACAATCAGCACAAAGTATTTCCATGGCTAAATTGCTCACTTTATTGTTTGAAGTCACTGAATTATTTGACATGCAAACGCGACCTGAACTTTTATTGCTGCAAAAAACGATGGTTGTCGTGGAAGGTGTTGCCCGCACATTAGACCCCACTTTTAATATGTGGAAAGCTTCTGAACCTGTTGTCAAAGAATGGATTAGTAAAAATTTGGGACCTGTAGGCGTTGCAAAAGACTTTAGTGAAGGAGCGCAAGCTCTCCTTTCGCTGGCACGCAAAACACCACAATTGGTTCAAAATTTCCAACGGATAGAAGAAGATTTCGATCAAATGAGAAAAACAGGTTTTAATCTTTCTCCTGCCACCATCAAACAACTTGCTGTCGAACAAAGTCGTAGAAACCGTTATGGTCGTTATAGTCTTTTCATCATTGCGCTTTGTTGCGTTTGTCTCACTTTTTACTTTTTTCATCTTTTCTAATTTCCTTAATATGCTAAAAATATCAACGATGAAATCATTGCAATCATTTTATTTCTTGGAGGTATTTTATGGCCAGTATTACTATTCGTAACCTGTCTCCTGAAACCAAAGAAGCTTTGCGCATACGTGCCGCGCAAAATGGTATTTCTATGGAAGAAGAAGTCCGACGCCTTTTAAGCAATCCCACTCCTCTCACCACACAACTCTCTCATACTAGTGCTGTTGAAGTGCAATCATTGAAATCAAAATCTCTCCTTCTTATTATTGGGGGAAGTATTGCATCCTATAAAGCACTTGATTTGATTCGCCGTTTACAAGAACGTGGAGCACACTTAAAAGTTGTGATGACAAAAGCAGCGCAAAAATTTATTACGCCTTTAGCTGCTGAAGCTTTAAGCAGTGGTACTGTATATACTGATTTATTTTCACGCGAAGAAGAACACGATATTGGACATATCCGATTAGCACGTAATGCTGACCTTATTATTTTAGCCCCTGCTACAGCCAATCGCATTGCAAAAATAGCCAATGGCATAGGAGATGATCTGGCTGATTGCATCCTTTTAGCGGCACGCTGTCCACTCTTAATTGCACCCGCTATGAATCCGTCCATGTGGGCGCATCCAGCCACTATTCGCAATGTTGCACAACTGCGCGCAGATGGCGTTCATATCATTGGACCAGAAATCGGAAATATGGCTGAACGTGACGAGATAGGATATGGGCGCATGAGCGAACCTTTAACGATTGTCGCTACCATAGAGGCTCTTTTGAATGTGCATGAAAAACCTCTCTCTGACCGCCATTTCATCGTTACCTCTGGCCCTACCCATGAACCAATTGATCCAGTGCGTTATCTTGCTAATCGGTCTTCAGGTAAACAAGGTCATGCCATCGCAACTGCTCTTGCGCATTTGGGTGCAAAAGTAACACTTATTTGTGGACCTGTTAATCTTGCAGACCCACAAGAAGTAAAAACCATTCATGTTGAAACAGCACAACAGATGTTACAAGCCGTTCAAACCGCATTGCCTGCTGATGGTGCCATTTTTGTCGCCGCTGTTTGTGATTGGCGCAGTCAAACGCAGTCTTTACACAAAATTAAAAAGAATGCTCATAAAATACCACCATCCCTTCATATGGTCGAAAATCCTGACATTTTAGCAATGATTGGACACGCTCCAAATCGCCCCTCATTGGTCATTGGTTTTGCTGCTGAAACATGTGATATTATTGCCAATGCGCAAAAAAAATGTGTTGAAAAAGGAGCTGATTTCATTCTTGCTAATGATATTTCTCTTCAACTAGATGGCACAAGTGTCATGGGTGCTGATACAAATCAAGTTTATCTCGTGAGTAAGGAAAAAGTTGAACAATGGCCCCATATGAGTAAACAACACGTAGCGCAAAAATTAGCAAACATGATTGTATCATTTTTTGCCCCCCAGACACCTACTCCTCATGAGGAAAATATACCCCATTTCAAATAATAACTCTTCAAATGCATTCATATTAAAACACCTTATAAAATAGAACTAACAATAGGTGTCTATCTATCTCGATTAGTATACAATATTTTGAGTTATAATGATCATCTAGCGTTGTTCATATTAAATTAGAATCCTGAATATCGTAAGATTCTCTCATTTCAACTCTCTCTCATGTTGAATCAATAAAAACCATTTTCTTGCACGTTGCAAAGAAGGATAGCCGTATGAATACAAAACGTTTAAGAAAGAACTAAAAACGCTTATAATGGACCGTCTCAAGAACAGAGCTGTCGAGCAATACTGAGAGAATGATGGTGCCCGCAGTGCTCTTTTATTAAGTGTAAAGATAGTGGTGCCCTATAAGTTTTATATTATTCACGAGAGCTTTACCCTTATACCATTCACAAGCACTGTTGGGAAATGGGTGTGACGAGCGTTGGGAAATGTTTCTTTAAAAAATTCTATTTCACCCATAGCCATCATAAAAAGTAGGATCTATTGCACCTCTGTTTCCCCAGCTTATAAAAAACAAGCTATTATTTACTTTGCCTACCATCAATTTTGAGAAAGCTCTTGCACTGGATAGAGTTTATAAAAGCATTTTCTTTCTTCAATGTTTTTATCCCCATATTAGTCCTATTTATGATGTGCAAATAAATGCTTTTGATTGTTTCATGATGAGAGCAGCTAATAAGAAAATATGACAACTTTACTTGGGGCTCTTATTCACTATGAAAAATAATGTATAAATCAATGTATTATAACATCTCAATGCAATTTGAAGCATATCTCACACTGATGCTCATAAAGAATGTAAACAAAATTCATTGCACCACTGTCTATAAGTTTATGAAACTGACGCCTTTATTATTTTCCTCAGTGATCGGTCTTTAAAATTAAATGTGTGTGTCCTCTCTCCAGCATACCAAGACCACAAAGACTAGGATTTGATCCATGATATCCTCACATTGTGATGTTTCATGAGAAGCATTTTTAGTCCTTTATCGAAAGCTTTGTATCCATACACTGGTCTCGCCTATAATGTGCAAGTAAATAATTTTTTGATGTTGAATAAAGGCTTTGAAATTAAAGAATATTTCTATATTTTGGATTCTTATTCAAGTTGAAAATGATCAATTCTCTTCATAAATTAGTGGTGTTATTATCTAAAAATTATTTGATACAGTGCACCACTTATATGAAAAGTGCTTCAATGAATTCTTACTTCATTGCACTTATAGCTTTTAAAATTCAAAATCTCATCATTTTTAATCATCAGTGGTGTCTCCCACTCTTTGCTTCTTCTCAAGAAATTACCCTTCCATGGGATATGGACAGTCAATCGCCTAAGCTTATTTTTTCCACTTCTATCATATTAATCATTCTGTTGCCCAAATCAGAATATCTACAAGCTACTACGTTACTCCTATTCCATTGAACTCAATATGTTTTGAATAAAAGCGAGAGGCAAAAGCATGCCGCCAAATAGTATAAAAGTACAGAGCATTAGGAATTGTGCAAAACAATTAAGCACGTAGATAAACGAAATTAGACAACTCTACTGAATAAATAGAAGTCAACAACTTTCCTCCCAAATAGTTCTTATTCCTTAATTTTTACATATATCATATAAACGCAATAACCTACACTCTGTACAAAAATATTAAAAATTTCTTCTACAACAGCTGCTTTTTAAATTCTTCTTGATTTTTAAAAATCAAAATTTCTATCTATTCAAACTTTATTTTAAACAAAGAAGCCTTAGCCGTTTTTTATAATGTTCTTGAAAAGAAATCTTGTAATTCAAAAAAGAAAAAACTACACCGTACATTCTTTAAATATATTTCTTGTTTTTTTTGCTTCTTTCCTTAGTTTATTAATTTATGATTTTTACTGCTGCCTATCGTGCTTTACAACGTCTTCTGACCTCGCAATATAGTATTATGATACTGAAAGCATTAGGGATTACTTTTTTCATTCTCGCCATTTTATGGTTATGTGTGCACCAACTTTTTATGTCTTACTTTTGGCCTTGGATTGCTCAGTTTTTTCCTGAACTCCCTAGTTGGGCGGGATGGATTGGTTTTAGCATGCTTATCATTTTTAATCTTGGTTTGGCTCTTTTGTTGGCTTTTTTGATTGCACCAATCGCAGCTATGATTGGTGGTTTTTTCATTGACTCTGTTGCTGAAATCATTGAAAAAGAGGATTACCCAAACGAGCCTATTGGACAAGCTTTGCCGTTTCAGCGTTCTCTTATCATTTCCTTTAAATTTGTTATTTTAAGCCTTCTTGGTAATGGAATTGCTTTTATTTTATTCTTCATACCAGGTATTAATTTAATCGCTTTTTACGTTATTAATGGTTATTTGCTTGGTCATGAATATTTCTTGTTTGCTGCTTATCGTTTTCGAACAGAGCAAGATGCACGTGCTTTTTTACATACTCATTACACAACGGTTTTTGGTGCAGGATTATTAATAGCGCTTTTTGTTTCGATTCCAATTCTTAATTTAACAACACCGCTTTTTGCAGCCGCCTTTATGACATATTTACACAAAATGCTTTCCCAAAAGACCATGGCACGCATTACACAAAAATAATGTTACTTGACTTTAAGGCTAATAAAACTTGCCAGCCAAAAAAGCATAATATAAAATTTTATGCTTTATCTTTTATTAAAGTAATATATTGATTTATAACGATAATTTATTGTTTCACAACATGAGTGAAAAACCTAAATATCATGAGGCTTTCTCATTTTAATCCTATTCATATTGGATTAATTGAAATCGTTTGTTAATATGTCATAAACGGAGGTGGTGTGTAGATAAAGGTACTTTCAAAAAGGCGTGAAATATCTTTTATGAATCCTCTCAATGCAAACATTATCGTCACATTAAAACTGGAAAAGAGTATGATGGTATCGATTTGTACCTTCTATTTCAGTAAAAATGAAGAGCATAATGTATTTTATACCATTTACGGAGAGTATATACTCTTCTGAGGATAGTCATTAAGAGAGTTTTGGTGATTATTGAAAAATGTCTTTGTAAAACAAGCATATGAATGAGTAATATAATAGCATTTTTGAGGGTATTCAATTTTAATTGTGAAAAGCGCGCGCTTTAAAGAAACCTTTTGAAAAAAATCTTGCTCTGATGATAACGTTTCGCTAATATGGTGTTATCATGTACATTATCTTAAATGGATTATTTTAGCCTTGTTAAAGCCTTATATTATAAGGTTTCTTTTCTTAAAAACTGTTGATACGAATGATTAATTGGATTTTCATTTTTATTAAAAAATAAGGGGTTTGTTAACCATCGCAAGGAGTGAATTTTAATACCAAAGTAAAAAAATAAAAATTAAAAAACAAGCTATACGTACACAGATAAAAGTATTAAATAGACTCCTTTGTTCCACCGGTAAAGCAAATGTGACTGCTTAGGTTCATATTCTTTCAAATCATGCGAAAGATGTGTAATATTTAAAGGAAGGTTATAAAGATGAACTGGATTACAAATTATGTTCGTCCTAAAATTAACTCTATATTGGGGCGCCGTGAAATTCCAGAAAATCTATGGATTAAAGATCCTACCAGTGGTGAAATGATCTTCCATAAAGATCTGGAAGCTAATCAATTTGTAGCTCCCAATTCTGGCCATCATATGCGTATCAGCGCTAAAAATCGTCTCATGCATTTTTTTGATGATGGTGTTTATACAGCTCTTGAAAATCCAAAAGTTGTAACAGATCCTTTAAAATTTCGTGACGAAAAACGCTATATTGACCGGTTAAAAGATTATCGTTCTAAACTTGGTGTTGATGATAATATTTTAAGTGCACGTGGTACGATTGAAGGCTTACCAATCATTGCGACCGTTCAAGATTTCGCCTTTATGGGTGGATCACTCGGTATGGCTTCAGGAGAAGCTATTATTAAAGCTTTTGATACTGCCATTGCCGAAAGGCGCCCGTTAGTTCTTTTTTCTGCTTCTGGTGGCGCACGCATGCAAGAAGGAACACTCTCGTTGATGCAAATGCCTCGTACAACCGTAGCGATTGAAATGTTGAAAGAAGCAAAACTTCCCTATATTGTTGTGCTGACTAATCCAACCACCGGTGGTGTTACTGCTTCTTACGCCATGCTTGGTGATATTCACATTGCTGAACCTGGCGCTATGATTGGTTTTGCTGGTCCACGTGTGATTCAACAAACTATACGCGAAACCCTACCAGAAGGTTTTCAAAGTAGTGAATATCTGCTCGAACATGGTATGATTGATATGGTTGTATCACGTTTAGAAATGAAAACAACAATTGCGCGTCTTTTACGTTTGATGATGAAACGCCCTGCTGTTTTTGACCCTTCCGATCCATCCCCAACAGACTCTCAAACATCGCTTTCTACAACAAAAGCAGCTTAAATTTATGCAACAAAACCAGATACAAAGGGTGGTGGATGATTTACTAAAAAATTATCCGAAAAAATTTGATCTTTCTTTAGAGCGTATTATTCACCTTTTAGAGCGTCTTGGTAATCCACATTTAAAACTTGCCCCTATTATTCACATCGCTGGAACAAATGGCAAAGGATCTGCCTCAGCGATTTGCCGTGCTCTTTTAGAAAGTGCAGGATACTGCGTTCATGTCTATAGCTCACCTCATCTCGTCAACTGGAATGAACGCTGCCGGTTAGGTCAAAAAGGAGGTGGTCAACTTGTTACAGAAAACCAATTGGCTGAGACAATCCGTGAAATTATAAAAGTAAATCGTCAAGAGCCGATTACTATTTTTGAAATTTTTACAGCCGCTGCCTTTATGCTGTTTAGTACACATCCAGCTGATGTTGTCATTTTAGAAGTTGGGTTGGGAGGGCGTTTTGATGCTACCAATGTCATTAACAAACCAGCTGTATCGCTTATTATGCCCATTGATTATGATCATGAGAACTTTCTTGGAAACACAATTGCTCAAATCGCTTTTCAAAAGGGGGGAATTATCAAACCAAATGTTCCAGTAGTCATCGGGAAGCAAAATTATGAAGAAACTCTTGCTACTTTAATACCCCTTGCCGATAAAAATAAAGCACCTTATTCTCTATTTGATCAAGATTATCAAAGTTATAAAGAACATGGACGTATGGTTTTTCAAAACAATCAAGGTCTCATGGATCTTTCACTTCCTAACCTTATTGGAGACCACCAAATTGCCAATGCTGGCGCATCTCTTGAAGCAGTTTGTCAAGCAGGTTTTCAACTTTTAGAACAAACCATAAATGACGCTTTGAAAAATATTTATTGGCCCGCACGGATGCAACATCTTATCCAAGGACATTTGGTTGATCAACTGTCTCCTAATATTGATTTATGGTTAGACGGTGGTCACAATCCTGCTGCTGGAAAAGTTATTGCGGCAGAACTTACACAATGGAGAGAAAAAACAGATCGTCCCATTATTATGATTGCTGGCATGCTCAATACCAAAGATGCTGTCGGTTATTTTCGTTCCTTAGCGAACCTTGTCGATAAAATATATACGATACCGCTGATTAACAATAATGCCAGTATCTCTCCAATAAAATTAGCTGAATCAGCGCAAAAAGCAGGAATCTTTGCTACTCCACAAGCACATCTACAAGATGCTTTGCATAAGATTAGAGCCGAATATAAAGAGGCAATTGTCCTTATTAGTGGTTCCCTTTATCTTGCGGGCGATATTTTACGTGACAATAAAACACCTCCATGCTAGAAATTGATTATTTTAAAGCTTTGAAAGATAGACTTTTTAATCATGCAACTTGATTGTGCACTTTATCAACATCCTAAACTTATTACTGTTTTTGGCGGATCTGGTTTTGTAGGACGACATGTCGTTGAAACTTTGACTAAGCGGGGATATCGCGTTCGTATCGCTGTTCGTTATCCACAAAAAGCTTATTACATGCTCCAAATAGGAGAAGTAGGACAAACCCAAATGCTTAAAACGGATATCAAGCATCGTGCCTCTGTTGCACGCGCGTTGCTTGGAGCTGATGCGGCAGTGTTTTTACCTGGTAGCTTAAAACAAGCAAATCAATCGAATTTTAAAAACACACAAATTGATGGTGCTTACAATGTTGCTGAATTAACAGCACAAGCTGCTATTCCACTCATCTATATGTCAGCACTTGTGGCTAACGAGAATGCTTCATGTCTTTATGCACGTGTTAAGTTTATGGGTGAACAAATCATTCATAACAAGCATCCTCAAGCAATTATTATCCGTCCATCCGTTATCTTTGGACCAGAGGATTGTTTCTTTAACACCTTAGCAGATTTGTCACGTTTTTTACCAATTATGCCTCTTTTTGGGGGTGGGCAAAGCAAATTGCAACCCGTGTATGTTGGTGACGTTGCTGAGTTTATCGCGCGCGCTTTAGATGAACAGGTTGCTTGGGGAAAAAATTATGATCTTGGTGGTCCCCAGATTATCACTTTCCAAAATACTCTTGAAAATATACTCAAAATTATTCACCGTAAAAAAACAATCCTATCCATGCCTCTTTCTGCTGGTCTATTGATTGGAGGAATTTTGGGAACTATCGGTAAATTTCCTTTTGTACCAACACTCGTAACAGCCAATCAAATACGTTTTTTGCAAATGGATAACATTGTTTCTAAAGAGGCTATAGAGAATGGATATACTCTAGAAGGTGTGGGAATTACCCCCAGAGCAATGGCTGCATTCTTGCCAAGTTATCTTTGGCGATTTCGTCCACATGGTCAATTTTCCAAAAACTTACTCGTCTAGAATAAATTTTTCCAGAAATGAGTTAATTATTTGATTTATAATTTATAGCTCGTTGTTAGCGGTTTTAAAATCAGAGTGCTCAATAGAGTAATGTCTTTGCATTTTTAATGCTCTATTCAGTATCACAAAAAATGTTTAATCGTATATCTATAGTATTTTGATAAAAATCGTTGAAAACAGGAGAAAAGCACTCCCTATAAACTGTCTTTATCCAAGAACAGATGCAACATTGGAATCCTAAAGAACCGATTCTGAATTGCCTATTCATAAATATGATAACCTATGGCTTTGCATTATATTATTTTGGTAGAAAGCTTAATAATGAGATTAAAGTAAGGTAATACTTCCTTTTTCAACAACCGCATAAGCGAGTAGAATACTCGTATACTACTTTCGATATTATCCCATAAAAAATCGATATAAAAACTATGAAGCAATGCACAATTTTTATTATTTAAAAGGTATTCTCTCTGGAGATTTTTAAAAGCTTTAACGTTACGTGAAAAGGATAGAGTTTTGTTTATATAATAAGACTTATCATGGAGATCTCTTATTCTGTCAGTAACATCATCACTCAGATTCATAAATGCATATTTGTTGCACAAATTTATGAAGATTTTAAAAGAGCTTTTTCACATAAAGAAGTCCTCTTCTTGTCTTGCATTTTTTTTTAATTTCTCCTACCGTCTTGGAAAAACTTATTTTAAAGGGATAAAGAATGGCAGCTCAAGATTTTGTTGTCAAAGATATTGCACTTGCCGCTTATGGTCGTAAAGAACTTGATATTGCTGAAACTGAGATGCCTGGTTTGATGGCTTGTCGTAAGGAGTTTTCCTCTAATCAACCTTTGCGCGGAGCGCGTATTTCTGGCTCATTGCACATGACAATTCAAACAGCTGTTTTAATTGAAACATTAAAAGCTATTGGCGCCGATATACGGTGGAGCTCTAGTAATATTTTTTCTACGCAAGACCATGCAGCAGCAGCTATCGCCGCAACTGGTATTCCTGTATTCGCCGTTAAGGGTGAAACATTGGAAGAATATTGGACTTATATAGATGCAATTTTCCAATGGCCAGATGGTAATCCTTCCAATCTTATTTTAGATGATGGAGCTGACGCCACAAACTATATTTTAATGGGAAGTCGTGCAGAACAAAATAAAGGTATCCTATCGCATCCCAAAACAGAAGAAGAAGAATTTTTTTTCAAACAAATACAAAAGCGTATGGATGCAACGCCAGGATTTTTTACACGACAGCGTGCAACAATTAAAGGTGTAAGCGAAGAAACCACAACAGGTGTAAACCGTCTTTATCAGTTACAAAAAGAAGGGCTTCTGCCTTTTCCTGCTATTAATGTCAATGATAGCGTCACTAAATCAAAGTTTGATAATAAATATGGATGTAAAGAATCATTGGTCGATGGTATTCGACGTGGAACAGACGTGATGATCGCTGGTAAAACTGCCATTGTCTGTGGTTATGGTGACGTAGGAAAAGGTTCAGCAGCATCTCTTTCTGGTGCTGGGGCTCGTGTTAAAGTAACAGAAATTGATCCTATTTGCGCTCTTCAAGCAGCTATGGATGGCTATGAAGTTGTTAATTTGGATGATGCTGCTTCCAGTGCTGATATTATCATCACGACAACAGGCAATAAAGATGTTGTTCGTTTAGACCATATGCGACAAGTAAAGGATATGTGTATTCTTGGAAATATTGGTCATTTTGATAACGAAATCCAAGTCGCAGCCCTTAGAAATTTGCCATGGACAAATATTAAACCACAAGTTGATATGATCACCTTTCCCGATGGAAAACGCATCATTTTGCTCTCTGAAGGGCGTTTGTTAAACCTCGGGAATGCGACTGGGCATCCTTCTTTTGTCATGTCAGCCTCATTTACTAATCAAGTTTTAGCGCAAATTGAACTTTTTACCCGTGCAGAACACTATACAAATGAAGTCACTGTTTTGCCTAAACATCTTGATGAAAAAGTTGCACGTCTACATCTTGATCGGTTAGGAATAAAATTAAGTGTTTTATCAGAAGAACAAGCGGCTTATATTGGAGTCACACCACAAGGACCTTATAAACCAAACCATTACCGTTACTAAACATTTCCTTGGGTTAAAAAAGGGAAAGATGTCGTGCGCAGCTTTGGTGACTATAACCCCAAAGAAAAAGCTCAAAAAATGATTCGAATCTATGCGTATATATTTTGCCTTTTTTTCTTTTTTTCTCCAACATGCGCTGTTGCTCAGCCACTGGAAGGTTATTTACCATTTTTCTTCATTTTACTAGATGGTCCATGGCTGCTTTTAGCACTGTGTGGAGGGATTTCTTGTGCTTCACTTCTCACGTGCTTGGCTGTTATTATGCGTGCAAAAAAAACTGCACAGAAGCCTTTGAATATAATTCAGGCAAATTTTTCTGAAAAACTTAAATATTATGAATGGCTTCTGGAAGAAACCGAGCAATTCCTTCTTATTTGGGAAAATCCAACAACCTTACCCCGTGTCGTTGGTGCCCTTTCTGCATTGCAAAAAATAGGAATCGACCAGAAAGATTTTCAGCGTTTTGAGCTCTGGGTTGAAGAAAATTCTCTGCGAGAACTTGATTATGCATTGACTCAACTACGTTGTAAATGTCACCCTTTTGATCTTTCTATCACCACCACAAACAATGTATTGCTGCAAGTTACAGGAGTCATCGCAGGAACAGTCGCTATTGCTCGTTTTCAAGATATCTCAAAACAACAGAGTGAAAATGCTCGTTTACAGAAAGATATCGCCCGCCTTCTTACTGAACTGAGAATGCAGCGTAATCTTCTTGATCTTATTCAAGAGCCCGTATGGATAAAAGATTGTGAAGGAAAAGTTTGTTTTATAAATCGCGCCTTTAGAGAAATGACAGACTTTCGTGAAGACAGTGATGAAGTGGGGGATCTTTTCAATGAAAATACACAACGTAAAACAGATGAAACAGAAACAATTTTTCAAGAACATGTTCACACAGTTATTGATGGAGAACGACATCGTTTTCATCTCACACGTATTACAACAGCCGAAGGGATGGCAGCTTTTGCGCGTGATGACAGCGCATATGAAAATCTTGCTCATGAATTAAGTTATGTTCTTCAAAGCCATTGTGAAACACTTGACCAAATTTCAACAGCTGTAGCTATTTTTGATACAAACCAAAAATTAAAATTCTGTAATCATGCTTTTAAAATTTTATGGCCGTTGGAGACTTCCTTTTTAGAAAGTGAACCAAGCCATACATTATTTCTTGAACGTTTACGTGAAAAAGGGCTCATTGCTGAACACCCCGATTGGCGCGCGTGGAAAGAAGAACTTTTTAAAGCCTATCGACAAACAGAATCGAACCAACAAATTTGGAATCTTCCAGATGGGCGTACGGTGCGTGTTATCTCGAACCCTCATCCACAAGGAGGTGTCACTTGGCTTTACGAAAACCTTACAGAAAAAATTGATCTTGAACGCCGTTATAATACACTTATTAAAATACAAGGTGAAACACTTGATAAACTTTCCGAAGGCGTGGTTGTTTTTGGTACTGATGGGCGCCTTCGTTTATCGAATCCTGCCCTGTCGAAATTGTGGTCGCTTCCCTATAATTTACTGGTAGAAGGGACCCATATTACACAGTTACAAAGCCATTGTTCAGCCTTAACCTTAGGACAAGAATGGGATCAATTTACCAAATTCATTACCGGTTTTGCTGAAAAACGTGAAACATATTCAGGTCGTATAGATCTTAAAAATGATATGATTATTGACTATACTCTGGTCCCTCTTCCCGATGGACAAACGATGCTTACTTTTGTGAATGTTACGGACACTGTCCATGTTGCGCGTGCTCTTCAAGAAAGAAATGAAGCATTAGAAAGTGCTGATCGTTTGCGTAATGAATTTGTTCAACATGTTTCCTATGAATTGCGTACACCTCTCACCAATATTATTGGATTTTCGGATATTTTACGTGATCAAATTTTCGGCTCTATCAATAAACGTCAACAAGAATATCTTGGGCATATTCATTCAGAATCAGGAACTCTTTTAAATATTGTTAACGATATTCTTGATCTTGCTACCCTTGATGCAGGCATTATGGAGTTGGACATAAAATCGGTTAATATTGCAGATGCTATGATACAAGCAGTAACACGTATAGAAGATCGCCTTAATGGACGCCATATTACGCTTTTACAACAAATTTCTCCTTCCTTAAATTCCATTTCTGCTGACGAAAAACGCTTGCATCAAATTTTTGTGAATGTGCTGAGTAATGCTATTAATTTTGCAACGGAGGCGAGCACTATTGAATTTTGCGTCGATGAACAAGATGATAACATTGTCTTTAGCGTTCACAATGAAGGCTCTGATATTCCAAAAGACGTCCTTGATCGTATTTTTAAACGTTTTTCTTCTCATTCACACCATGGGGGGCGTGCAGGAGCGGGTCTTGGCCTTTCCCTTGTGAAAAGTTTCGTTGAACTACACGGCGGGCATGTTGAGATTCTTACCGGTTCTGGAAAAGGAACAACAGTTAAATGTTTTTTCCCACTTCCCAAAGGAGATAAGATTTTTTAATTTCAATCTTTATTGTAACAAAAATTTTTCATCCATTTCATGGAACTCTTAATGAATTTTAGTTTTTTTCTTGAAAATGAAGAGGCAACAAAGCTTTTTGCACAACATTTAACCCTTTCTTTAAAGCCGGGGGATCTTGTAACGTTGCAAGGAGATCTTGGAACTGGAAAATCAACTATTGCACGTACAATCATCCAAACACTTACGAATGATAACACTATGGATGTTCCAAGCCCTACTTTTACTCTTGTGCAAAGCTATCAACTTCCACAGTTTGAAATTATTCATGCTGATCTTTACCGCCTTTCTATGGCAGAAGAAATTGATGAATTAGGGCTTCATGAAGCTCGTGAGAAAAATATTTTGCTTGTTGAATGGCCAGAAAGAAATACAGCTCTTTTAGAGCTTGCCACTTTTGCACTCACCTTACACTATAAAGAACATGGGCGTCATGTAACACTCAGATCAGCACAACATTCCATTGAACGTTTGCAACAGTCTTTTGCAATTCGTACATTTTAAAAAAACATCGACATGAGCATGGACCTCATCATTTTTTAATTGATAATACCTCTAATACGTACCGAAATTTGAAATGATGAACAACATAAAGAAGTCCCTCATGGCGGATCAACCATGAAGATGAGACGAAATACTGACTCTTTTATATAACAATGACATAAATTGCAAAGGACATCCGTTAATTTATAGGAATTTATCAATTTATTTTAGAGAATGTTTTTTGCCTTTCATATTTTTGGTAAAGGCTCCAAAAAAATCTTTTGATTCTAGAGAATAGTACAAGAGAATTTTAAATTGAAGTGGTAACCCTTTAGAAGAGCATTATATAATCTGTAGTGAATTGCTTACTTCTTTCTGCTTAAAAATTGTGAACTTCAGAAAAGTAATTTGCAAAGTTTTTTCTTAAAATCTCCTTATTTCTAGATTGATATTGCCTTTTTATGTGTTGAAAGCACTATCTATCTCAATAGTCTTATCCAAGAAGAAAATACCTCTATGAAATTATCATTCACCCAATATTTTTGACGCGCATATAAGGAAAGAATTGCCTATATTCTTCATACAGGGCAATTTTTTATAAAAAATAGTCAATTGAATCATGCATAAAAGTATGAATTCTTAAATTCATTTAACATTTTGATTTTATTATCTTTTTATTATAGTATAATGCAAAAAAGAATGTTTAAAAATCAAAAGGAGAGACAAAGCTTCTCTCCTTTATAGTGATTATATGTGGAATTAACTAAGCCCATCTTTTATCCATTCAGAAAGACGTCCTTTAGAGGTAGCGCCAACCATATTCGATGAAATATTTCCATTTTTAAACATTAATAATGTAGGGATAGAACGTACTCCGTATTGGGTAGCCAGTTCTGGATTTTCATCAATATTTACCTTAGCAATTTTAACTTGATTTTGCATTTCTATTGAAATTTCATCCAAAATTGGAGCAATCATTTTGCAAGGGCCACACCATTCTGCCCAAAAATCAACCACAACAGGGGTGGAAGAGGTTAGAACTTCACTTTCGAAATTGTCCTTATCAACTTTTATACACGTCATTGATTTATCCTTTATATTCACTTTTTATAGATTGGTATGATAACAATTCATATCAAGTTATTGCAAAGATAAATTATTAAAGGACTTTTTTACACCAGAGATTGTGTATTGTGTTTGTTTGGGCGATTTTATGAAAGTAAAAAAGTGTAAGGATACTTTGAAGGAAAGGAGTAACTTATTAACTTATAAGGCAACTTCACCAAGAAATGCCTCGAGTTTTTCTGGAGAAAGTTTAAAAATTTTGGCTTCTTTACTGTAGATAAGCAGAGCTTGGATATCTTTATCGGGATGAATAGCTTGCAACAATTTTCGGTAAAGAGCCATTTGCAACCAGTGATGGGAAGCAATAGCAGCTTCATTTTCTGGCGGGGTTCCTGTTTTAAAATCAGCAAAGATAATGCTGTTTTGCGTGATGTAGAGACGGTCAATTTGACCAGAAATTGCTTGTTCTTTTCCACGAATTTTCACTATACCCATTAAGGAGACCTCAGCACGTGAATGCTCAGAAAAAAGGGGCTTGAGGTAAACGTGATCTAATATTTTCCAAACATGGCGAAGAGCATCTTCTCTTTGGCTCTCATACCAATGAGAGGCTTTGATATTGAGATAGTTTCGAGCATAGTCTCGACGTTTTTGTAGGGGATAATCGGGTAAATATTGTAACAATCGGTGAACGATATTACCATATTCAATGGAAAAAGCTCTGTTAGTATTTGTTGCTCCTAAAACAGGGGAGGTGGTAAGCTGTTTTGGACTTGAGGACAGCTCTGTATCAGCTTCAATGGAAAGGCTCGCGACTGAGGGTTTTAACGGTTTTGGTAGCACTGGTTCTTCTGGTACTTTATGGGAGAAAAAAGCAGGCAAAGGTGGTAAGGTTTGGCATTCAGCGCAAGGGACTTTTGGGTTTATAGAAGCAGAGGAAGGAGATGTAATACAATAACGCCAAGCTGCAATATCTTCCGCAGAATCTTTTATAGCAAGAGCATGCGGTTCGAGGGCTTTTTTTACCAGTTGTAACCATGTATGAGATTGCGTTTTCTGGCCTTTATATCCACAAATAAACAAGCGATCTTCAGCACGTGTCATTCCTACATAAAGAAGGCGCCTATATTCTTCTTCTGCACGCTCTTTTAAATGTGAAATTGCTTGTTTAGAGGGTTTTGTATCAAAATTTTCATTGGGGCGCCAAATAAAGGCTTGTTTTCCATTCCATTGTGCATTGTTTAAAGAAACTTTAAGCAAGTGAGGCGCATGCTGAGGATGCCAAATCGCACTACCAGGATCGACCAAAAACACAATAGCAGCCTCTAGTCCCTTTGCAGCATGAACAGTCATGATGCGGATTTCTTCATTATTTTGTTCAAATTCACGTTTAATTTCTGGTTCGCTTGCACTTAATGTTTCTAAAAAAGCTTGTAATCCTGGTAATCCTGTTTTTTGAATAGTGAGCGTATAATCCATAAAAGCATCGAGCACATCATTTGCTTCAGATCCTAAACGAGACAGAATTTTTTGTCTTCCCTTATCATTATTCAAAATATGGCTATAAAACTCGAAAACCGGTATTTTATCCACTAAAGCGCGATAATGGTTTAGCTTTTCAAAAGCATCTTTAAAAGATGCCTGCGATGATGCGTGCGTAAATAAGCTTTGCCAAAGAGAGCCGGTGCGGTGTGCAGCAAGCTGATAGAGTTCCTCTTCACTAAGAGCAAAAAGGGGGCTTTTTAAAACACAAGCAAGAGAAAGATCATCTTGTGGCTGCAAAATAAAACGTGCAAGCGCCATTAAATCACGAATACTAATATGTTTGGTAAGCTGTAAACGATCAGCCCCTGCTACGGGAATATTGCGGTGTTTAAAAGCACGAGAAAGAGCTGAGACAAATTGATCACGTTTACGAACCAAGATCATAATATCACTTGCACGTATTAAGCGTCCTTTTGCTGGAAGCATTTCACCTTTTTGTAACCAGTTGGCAATAGTTTCAGCAATTTTTTCTGCTAAACGAACTTCAGGGGTATCTAAATGATCAACGCTTAAATGCCAATCATGAGGAAATTCACTCGTCTCTTGGGAAATAGCATCCCATATAACAACTTCACCGGGACTATGAACACGAATAGCTTCATGCACCGTTTTTGTATTTTCTGCCGAAAGTCCTTTGTAGTTTTCTGGTGTTTCAAAAACAATATCAACGCTTTTAAGAACATCCGCTGTAGAGCGAAAAGAGTAATGCAGTTGTATTTTTTCAAATTGCTGATTTGTTTGCTGCACTTTTTTTTGAATGATTCGTCCATTTTCAGCAAAATTTTCTGGAGCTGCGCCTTGAAAAGAATAAATAGATTGCTTTTCATCTCCAACAGCAAAAAGAGTCCGTATATTTGTTCGTTGGCTATAACCTGAGAAAAACTCTTGTGCCAACAGTTGAATAATTTGCCATTGCTCAGGATTAGTATCTTGTGCTTCATCAAGTAGAATGTGATCAAGACCACGATCAAGTTTATAATGCACCCATTGGCTTGCACCTTTACGCTGTAATAAATGAAGTGTACGCTCAATAAGATCGTCAAAGTCTAAGAAGCCATTAGCCTTTTTTAGATTCGTGTAGATTTTGAGATAAACAGCACATAACTGAAAAGCAGCCATATTGAGAGTAGCAACTTTTGCACATTGATATTTCTCTAAAAGAATAGAAAGCTTGTTTTGTTTATCTTCAAGCATTTGTTGAATAAAAGGCCAAATTTGGTCTGACTTTTTACGAGATAAATGTGAAAACTTACGTGGCTCACCTTTTATTGTAAAATAAATATCAGAAATAATATTGAGAATATTTGTCTCATCATGCACCTTTTCTAATTGGGAAAGTTTTTCCACCATATCCTTGCAGCTTTGACTACCATTGGTTTCACAATGGTTAAGAGCATAAAGAGGAAGGCGCGCTGTCTGTTTAATTTGTTCCAATAGACATTGGTTTGTTTCATCTGGCGCTAAGTTAAAAAGTGCACGCAATTTTTCTTCTCCATTTTCAGATAGAAGAGAAGATAAAAAATCAGATAATTTATGTTGCTTTTCCGTTGCTTCATAGAGCAATTGATTAAAAGTATGTTCGCTAATAACTTTAAATAACTGTTGTAAAGCAGGCTGTACATCACGACGAGCTAAAAGTTGGCGACGAGATTCTTGTAGTAATTTTTTTCGACTGATATCATCGGGAAGTTCAAAATGCCCTGCAATATTGGCTTCTAACATGAATTGATGCAAGAGAGATTCACAAAAAGCATGAATCGTTTGGATTTTTAAGCCACCAGGCGTTTCGAGAGCACGCGCGAAGAGTTGTCGTGCATAAGTTAGTTTTTGCGCATTAACAGTTTTTTTTTCAAACCGTGTTAAGGTTTCTTGCAGCTGTGCGTCATCGAGTTCATTCCAACTGGAAAGCGTGCGAAAAATTCGTGATTGCATAACAGCAGCAGCAGCTCTTGTATAAGTAAGGCATAAAATACGTGCTGGAGGCGTACCGTTTAAAAGCAAACGGATAACACGTTCACTTAAAACATGGGTTTTTCCAGATCCAGCATTTGCAGAAACCCACACGTTTTTTTGGGGATGTGTTGCCGTTGCTTGTGCATCAAGAGCGGCTTCAGGAATAGAAAAAATCGTCATGATTACTCTTCTTTATGAAAACCACTTGACCATTCCCACAACCGAGCCAAATGGTCGTAGTCGCCTTCATATCGTTTTGACATGGGGACAGCATATGAGAGATAGCCTTGTTGTGGATTTTGATAATAAGTTATGAGTGCGATAAGATTTTCCCATGCATTTTCACCAAGATTAACAGCACTTAGGTGAGTTTTTCCGTCTTTTTTCTTTAAAAGAATTGATTGGGATTTAATTTCACCTTTTTTGTTAAGGGGTATGTAAAATAAATTTGAGGGAGTAAAATCTTGAAAATCTGGGAATCCCCCTTGTATGAGTAAAGCTGTTTCTAAAGCCAATTGCGGAAATAATAATTCACGAACTTGTTTTGATGAAGGAGGGGTACCAGTTTTGAAATCTAGAATTTCAACTGTTTTATCTGGCAAAACATCAAGACGATCAGCACGTCCTGAAAGGGTTACCCCTGTTGTTCCTATAGGGATTTTTTGTGATACCACTTCCGAATATCGCTCTCGCAGTCCTAAACTTTGTTCCCATTGAATAAGGCGTGGAGCAAGATTTTCAAAACTATTCCACCAAATTACTTCAATGTCGGGTGGAAAATTGAATTTATCAAACTCTTTACGTCCAATAGAAAGCAGCACATTGAGTGCATTTGCAGCATTTGGATTTTTTATTTGTGTGCAAAAAGCTGCAAGAATAGCGTGATAAAGTGTTCCACGTTCTGAAGCGCTAGGATCATGAATAAGTTCTTTAAGTGGTTTGAGCCGTAAGATTTTTTTAGCATAAATAGCATAAGGATCATACCGCAATGTTTCTATTTCAGTGACTGAAAAATGACGCGGACGTATATCAAGAGGTGGAGCAGGGCAAGGACGTTCCACCTCAGAAGTTATGCTTGTATGATCAAGCATCTTTGCCCAATGGCGTAGTATTTCACCTCGTTCACGGATTTTTTTCCAAACCTGTTTCCCTACAACTGTTTCCATGCGTTGTAGCCAGCGTGAAGGAATGGAGGGTGTATGATTAACGCGCAATGCGCGACTCATCACCACTTTATCCATTCCCATCGCCCATTGAAAATCATGCGCGGAAAGACCAATATGCTGCTCTGGTGGCTCCAGAGTTAACATCATTTTCATCGGTCGCGATAAAAAAGCATCATTTCGGGTTGATATCGGCCATGACCCTTCATTAAGACCGCCGATGACCACTGTATCAACTGTTTGCAAACGTGATTCCAAGGTACCCCAGATGAATAAACGTGGATGTCCTCCAGGCGAAGGTGTGACGGAACGGGTTACTATTATGGCAGAAAACATAGCGGGCCATTCGCAAAGATGAAATGTTAATCCTGATTGATCACTGACCAATTCACGTAAAAATTTTGATAGGGCTTGTCCTGCTTCGTGTTGATAAAGATGTGCAAGAGAATTATCTTCATTGCGACCAAAATTTTCAAAAACCTCAACAGTTGCTATCGCAGCTTCGGTGATGGTGCATTCTTTCTCTTTTTTCATAAGAGATGTTAAAGGTTCAACAGCTTTCCTCAAAAGATGACAAAGGAAACGTGCTTCTTCACATTTCTGCTGATCAAGAGCGTTGATTTCAGAACTATTATGAAAGTGCGTTTCAATCCATTTTTCAAGAAATTGATCACATTCGCAAAGATTGATGCGCCCTGTATTCCCTCGAAGAATAAAAAGTTCAAAATTTTCTGCCATTTCGCGTAAACGATGACGGTTTTGTTGGAGTGTTGTCAGAGGATGTTTAAGAAGAGAAAGAAAAGCAATGGGATCATCGGGTTGCAACACATTTTCTAAAATAAGCCGTAAGAGAGTTACAGGCAATGTTTGTGCAAGTGGTATTCCGCTTGAATCATTTGCTTCAATTCCAAATCTCTGTAATTCCACAGCAACACGGCGTGCTAAATTACGGTCATTTGTAATAAGGGCCGCAGTTTTTTGGGGTTCTTCAATAGCTTTACGTAAGGTAACAGCTATAGCGAGAGCTTCTTCACGTTCATTTATAGCTTCAATAAATGACCAATCTGCACAAAGATTTTCATAATCATCACGGACAATTTGTATCCATTTATCTGTTGTAGAAGCTGGTCGGAGTGCTTCTGATAAAAGAGCCATTCGTCTTTTCTTTGTTATACTTTGTTGGCCAATTTCGCAAACATGATGACGTTGACACTCCATGAGAGTTAGAAGTTTTTTTAAATGATATTGAGGATGGCTAAAAACATTTTCTGCAGGATCAAAAAAATCACAAGCTGTTTTTTCTTTATGGCTTGTGCATAGTGCATTCCATTGTTCTTCATCCATATGAAGATCAAGGCCAGGAAGAACAACAGCCCCTTTTGGCAGAGAAGCTATAACCTTTAAAAGATGAGAAACTGCGGGCATAGAACCTGACACACCAGCTGCAATGACCGGTTTATCAGGCGGCATACGTCGTAAAGTCTCTGCGTGCATTGTGAGTGCTTGATTACGCCATTCAGCGGGATTACTTCGTTGTCTTTCTGTCAAGATTTTTGGCCAATTTTGCGTAACAATAGTCAAGAAATCGAGCGTTATTTGCCACCATTCAGCGACCATATCAGGTGCAATATTTTTAAGTTTTGACCAGTCTGCTCCTTCTGTTTCAATTTCGTCCATCAAGTGTGCTAAATCTTGCGCAAGCCAAATCGCATCAGCACTATGAGCCGGAATAAGCACATCTTCTGTGCCAAACATGGCACGCAGATGCGCAGGTAAATTTTCACGCCATGGACGAATAAGGCGTGCTAAAAGTAAAAGACGTTCGCTTTCTCCAATAGGCGGATCGAGAGTGCTGGTATGATTTTCAACAAAAAGGAAACTGTCTTCATCTACATCTCCTAGAGCACGAATGGTTGGCAAGAATGTTGATTGTGTATCACTTCTTTCAACAAAGGCTAAACGCAAAGCGCGAGCAGCACGACGTGTCGGAACATAAATAAGGCTATCGGCAAGGGCAGTTTGAATATCTCCACTGGAAGCGAAATTATCAATAAGGCTACCAGAGAGTAGTGCATCAACAAAGTGAGGCAAAAAAGCAGTTCCCGGAGAAATAGAAAAGACACGCGGTTTATAGGTCATATGATCTCATATTTGGGATAACAAATTTCAGCTTATTGATTATTTGTATTATTTTGACTGTATACAATATTTATACAAGGAAAAACTGAAAAGCTATATTTATACAGCAGATTTTTTATTTTAGATTTAAAAAATCAGTTTCATAAATAATATTTTCCCATAAAAAGCTTGGGAAAAAAAATAATATTTCCACCCTTCACAGCGAAAATAGATTACTTTGATGGAGAGAGTTTTGCAAAAGTTTATCGTGCAAGCCTCTATTTTGCTAGGATTACATCCCTTATGCAAAATAGAATGCCCAAAAATATCATTATGTTGCAATTTTATATGTTTGTTTTTAAAGAGACATCTTTCATTGTACTTGAGCTTACCTCGTAATGTCGTCCCGTAAATAATATAAATGAATAGTATAACTTAAACTTCCGTGAATGGGATAAGATACACCACACACCACCATCGTTACATCATAACGCTACAAACCACCATCATCACTTTTTTACCCTCACCCAATATTTTGAAAGCTCTTGGCTATGGAGAAGATTTATAAGAGGCTTTGTATTTCTTGCTTCCAGTGTTTTACGCACACATCAATCCTACTTATGACATGCAAACAAACGATTTTGATTGTTTCAATATAAGAAACTTATAATATTCAGATTTTTAACCCAATATAAAAAATGATAAATTATCATTATAAATCAAATTATTGTAGAAAATATTTTTCTTTATTTTAAGAGCGTACTTGGTAATCTTTAAAAGCAGAAAATTTTATTTTAGGAGCTCTTTCTGCCTCATAATTCAATGAAAAATGATTCTCCGCTAAAAAGACTGGATCACCTTCTAAATCATACGCAATAGCAGAGCGGTGATTGCTGAGAAACTTTTGCAACTCATCTTTGCTCTGCGCTGAAATCCAACGACATAAATTAAAACGCGCAGACTCAAAATTCACTGGCAAAGAATATTCTATTTTTAATCGTTCTTTTAAAACATCAATTTGCAAAGCACCAATAACACCAATGAGAGAAGGCGACCCATCATCAGGAATAAACAATTGTACAACCCCTTCTTCAGCCATTTGTTGCAAAGCTTCTTTGAGCTTTTTTGCTTTCATTGGATCGCCCAAACAAACACGACGCAAAATCTCTGGTGCAAAATTTGGTACTCCCTTAAAGAGGATATCTTCTCCTTCAGTCAAAGTATCGCCAATACGCAATGTTCCATGATTAGGAATCCCTACGATATCACCGGCATAGGCTTGATCAGCAATTTGGCGTGAACGCGCAAAGAAAAATTGTGGAGCCGAAAGTGTCATTGGTTTTCCTGTTCGAACCAACTTTGTCTTCATACCACGTTCAAGTGTTCCCGAACATACCCGAAAAAATGCAATACGATCACGATGATTAGGATCCATATTTGCTTGAATTTTAAAAACAAATCCCGTCATTTTAGGTTCCATGGCTATGACATTGCGCTGATCTGCACTTTGGTCACGAGGACTTTGACCAAAATCAATAAGCGCATTGATCAAATCACGAACACCAAAATTTCGCAAAGCTGAACCAAAATAAACCGGAGTCATATGACCTTCACGGAAAGCTTGAAGATCAAAATTCTTGCAAACACTTTGAGCGAGTTCTACCCCTTCAATAAAAGTTGAATGTTGATATTCAGGAAGTAAATGGACAACCTCTCTGGGATTTGAAACTATCTGCTGTGTTATCTCATCATCTTTTTGACGAAAACGATTATGATAAAGGTCATAGGTACCAACAAAATCTTTACCCGTACCAATTGGCCATGTTATAGGCGCAGTATCAAGAGCAAGCTTTTCTTCAATTTCATCTAAAAGCTCTATAGGATCACGTGCCTCACGATCCATTTTATTGATAAACGTAACAATAGGAATATCCCGCATCCGACACACTTCAAACAATTTTAATGTTCTAGGCTCAATTCCCCGTGCCGCATCCAAAACCATGACAGCACTATCAACAGCTGTGAGTGTGCGATAGGTATCGTCCGCAAAGTCCTCATGTCCTGGAGTATCTAGGAGATTAAAAATATGATTTTCATATTCAAACGTCATCACCGAAGTTACAACGGAAATACCACGATCACGCTCAATATTCATCCAATCAGAACGGGTTTGAATACGATCTTTTTTGGCTTTTACTTCTCCTGCAAGTTGAATAGCACCACCAAACAATAAAAGCTTTTCTGTCAATGTTGTTTTCCCAGCATCTGGGTGAGCAATAATTGCAAATGTACGGCGTCGCTTTACTTCCTGCACTCTCTTTTCCATTATTCCTCCACAGGACGTGCAAGCGCTTCAGCAATCAGTGCACGCATTTCATTAATCCCATAAAGCGCTATAAATGATCCCCATCGTGGACCTCGCTCTTGTCCCAGAAGGACTTCATACAACATTTGAAAAAAAACATTGGAAACACCAGGCCCACCTTCAGGGCTTTTTTTGCTATGATCTTGATAGCGTTCCGTTAACCGCGCAACATCAAGAAGCATATTTTGTAGCATATTGCCATCAACAGTTTCAGGTAAATTAGCTAATTTTTCATCAATTTGTGCTAATGTTGCTCGTTCGCTATCATCAGGGAGCCGGAATTTTTTGTTTGGTTTAACAAAAACATCAAAATATCTAATGGCAAACTTCACTAATTGATTAAGTTCTGGATAAGTTTGTGCATTTGCTCCTTTAGCGTAACGAGAAATAAAACCCCAAAGAACTTCTGCATTCTCCGCATTTGAAGCACTTACCAAATTTAAAAGCATCGCAAAGGAAACAGGCAAATCAACCTGCGGAGGACAACCATTATGAATATGCCATACAGGATTATTCAACCGCTCTTTCCATTCTTGGCGACCATAGGCTGAAAGATGCGCATAGTATTCATCAACCGCTTTAGGAATGACATCAAAATAAAGCCTTTTTGCTGTTTTAGGCTTTGAAAACATATAAAGCCCTAAACTCTCTGTTGGGGCATAAGTAAGCCATTCATCAATGGTTAAGCCATTTCCCTTGGATTTGGAAATTTTCTGCCCTTTCTCATCTAAAAATAGCTCATAGTTGAATCCTTCTGGGGACTTCCCACCTAATACTTTACAAATTTTAGAAGAAAGATTTGTGGAATCGATAAGGTCTTTTCCTGCCATTTCATAATCAATGCCAAGTGCTGTCCAACGCATTGCCCAATCCACCTTCCACTGACATTTAACCTTGCCCCCCGTAACCTCTGTTTCTATGGTTTCTCCTGTTTCTGGTTCGATATAAGTAACTGTACCTTTTTCAACATTACGCTCAATCATCGGTACCTGTAATACTTTTCCAGAAAAGGGAGAAATTGGTAAAAAGAGCGAATAGGTCGCTTGCCGCTCTGCACCCAATGTTGGTAAAATAATTGCCATAACCTTGTCATAACAGGCAAGGATTTTCAAAAGTGTTTCATCAAAACGACCAGAATGGTAATAATCCGTAGCACTTGCAAATTCATAATCAAAACCAAAACGATCAAGGAAAGCCCGTAGCCGCGCATTATTTGCTGCCCCAAAAGAAGGATAGTCATCTCCAAAAGGGTCGGGTACACGGCTCAACGGTTGACCAAGATAATGTTCCATCCTCTCGCGATCAGGCACATTCTCAGGAACCTTGCGCAAACCATCCATATCATCAGAAAAACAAAGCAATTTTGTTTTTACTTTATTCTCCGTAAGAATATGAAATGCATGACGCACCATGGTTGTACGTGCAACTTCCCCAAAAGTACCAATATGCGGTAAACCAGAAGGTCCATAACCTGTTTCAAATATCACACTGTCTGGATAACCCGTCTTTTCATACCGTTTGATAATCTTACGTGCTTCTTCAAATGGCCAAGTTCTCGATTGAAAAGCCGCATCTTTTAATTCAGGCGCAAGGTTAAGGGTATCACACTGATCACGCATCATTATTTGTCCTAAAAATTACACTCTTTCAAAATAGGGTGTATGGTTCTTGAATTTATTCGTCAATAATAGCAAGCAAAAAGATGAAAATTTCTTTATACTCTTAAGTCACAATACAAAAATCGCCCTCGCTATAAACATATTTTGTTCTGATAAAAATCAAAAACATTCAATATTATAAAGCAAAATTGACTTGTTTTGATTATCAGAGCCTTCATTGCTATTATTATCATGAATTTTGCTTATTATACTGATTTAGTACAAAAGCGAAGCCTCTAACATTGAATGAAAGGACTGCAAAAACCAACAGATAAAAATGCTTAAGTTAGGCATTCCATACAAAAGTACTTCCCCTACTTTACACTTGTCACTGTAATTTTCTATTTCTTTTTTTGTCACCTTGATGACGCATTGCTAATGTACGCAAACGTAAAGCATTTAATTTAATAAAACCAGTTGCATCTCTTTGATCATAAGTACCTTGATCATCCTCGAAAGTTACCAACTCACTCGAATAAAGTGATTTTTTACTTTGGCGCCCTTCAACAATTACGTTTCCTTTATAGAGTTTTAACGTGACTTCACCTTCAACATGTTCTTGAGATAAATCAATAGCTGCCTGCAGCATCTTACGTTCCGGCGAAAACCAAAATCCATAATAAATGAGTTCTGCATAACGTGGCATCAATTCATCTTTCAAATGAGCTGCACCACGATCTAGCGTTAAAGATTCTATAGCTCTGTGAGCCGTTAAAAGAATGGTCCCCCCTGGTGTTTCATAAATACCCCGCGATTTCATACCCACAAAGCGATTTTCTACCAAATCTAACCGACCAATACCATTATCGCGCCCATAATGATTTAATTCTGCAAGTAAAGTTGCAGGAGATAAATTTTTTCCATTGATTGAAACAGCATCACCTTTTTTAAAGCCAAGAGTGATTCTGGTTGCTTGATCTGGAGCATCTTCCACCGAAAGAGTACGCATATGGACATATTCAGGAGCAGGAAGTGCTGGATCTTCTAAAATCTTTCCTTCTGATGAAGAATGCAATAAATTTGCATCCACTGAAAAAGGTGCTTCGCCTTGCTTATCCTTTTCTACAGGAATTTGATGTATACGAGCAAATTCAAACAGATCTGTCCGACTCTTAAAATCCCAATCACGCCATGGAGCAATAATCTTTATATCAGGGTTAAGAGCATAAGCGGAAAGCTCAAAGCGTACCTGATCATTGCCTTTGCCCGTTGCCCCATGAGCAATTGCATCTGCTCCTGTTTCCTTAGCAATTTCAATAAGGCGTTTTGAAATAAGTGGGCGTGCAATTGATGTTCCTAAAAGATAAGTTCCCTCATAAACGGTATTGGCTCGAAACATCGGAAAAACAAAATCACGCACAAATTCTTCGCGCAAATCTTCAATATAGATTTCTTTAACACCTAACATTTCAGCTTTACGACGAGCAAATTCTAGCTCTTCCCCCTGCCCCAAATCCGCTGTAAAAGTTACAACTTCAACGCCTAGCGTACTTTGCAACCATTTGAGAATAATTGACGTATCCAATCCCCCTGAATAAGCCAAAACAACTTTTCTAATATTTTGCCACTTCTTCATTTCAAAATTCTATATGAGCTGCTCTTTTATCTCTACCTAGAAATCAAAACAATGCAACAAATATAAAAATAAATTCTCTTTAAGCAACATTAAAAAGACGCAAAAAACGTAAATAAAAACGCTTTAGAGTGTAAATAATGAATACTGCTTAAAAATAAAAGGAGATTTACGTGTCATTTCTACCGGAGTGGTCTATTGTTGTACAATTTGCTTTAGCATCGTTGATTTTAGCACTTATTCCAGGACCTGATATGATGCTTTCTGTAGGACGAACCATTACACAAAGCAAAAAAGCTGGAATTATGTGCGCCTTGGGTAGTGCAACAGGGTTTGCCATTCAGGTTACCGCTGTAGCACTTGGCTTATCAGCGCTTATTTTTGCTGCGCCACACACTTTTATTCTTCTAAAAATTGCTGGCGCCTTTTATCTTTTATGGTTTTCTTTTCAAGCGTTACGGAGAAATCCAACTTTTTCCTTCGAACAGACATCTTCTAAATCTCAAAGCGCTAAACGTAACTATCTTGCTGGTATTGGAATCAATCTTTTAAATCCTAAAGTTATACTCTTTAACGCGACATTCTTACCACAATTTATCAATGCGGATGATCCTATGGCAACACAAAAGCTACTCTTTTTAGGACTCTCTTATATCCCTATTTCTTTTCCCATTACAATTTCTATCGTTTTTACAGCGCATAAACTTACCAAAATTCTCAAGAAAAAACCTCTTTATATTCGCTTTCTCGACTGGCTTATTGCTGGTACTTTTACTATCTTTGCCCTCCATCTCCTTATAGTTACAAAAATTGATTTATAAATGTAATTTATCGTTTTTAATTTAAATGAGAACCAAAATATTGTAGGATTCTCTCATTTCAAACCTGTTTATTTTGAATCAAACAATATCTTTCCCTTGTACGTTATAAGCGAATCGGGAGTTTTCGTGTGTGAAGCGAAATCTTTTTAAAGAACGTAATAAACAAAAGAGTGAGGCAATACACAATCTCCACTTTTTAAAAGATATTACCGTAGATGCTTTTAAAAGTCATAAAATAGAATTAAAATGTACGATAATAATATGGAAATTAGTTAAGACCCTTAAGACTTCATATTGCCTCTAAATGAGGTTTCCTCCTTATTTTAGAAATTACGCAAACAGACTGCTATATACAATATTTCTCCCCATTGAGCATATAAAAGCTGAAACTGTTCGTCTAACACTTATCCATCTTAATCTCTGTCTCACACATGCTATTATATGCTGATTTACTGAAAAAAAAGCATAGGCTTTAATATCGCAGAAAGTTGCATTAACTAATGACCAATGGCATTTTCAAGTCGCAAACGTTCAGATTTCCGTAAACGCTCTGAAGCTGATTTAAGTTGTCCACATGCCGCTAAAATATCGCGTCCACGCGGTATCCGAATAGGAGAAGCATAGCCCGCTTGATTAACGACATCAGCAAAACGCTCGATTTGCTCCCAATCAGAACACTGATAATTGCTCCCTGGCCACGGATTAAAAGGGATTAAATTGATCTTAGCAGGAATCCCTTTCAATAACTTAATCAATCGCTTAGCATCATCTAAACTATCATTGATATCTTTCAGCATAACATATTCAAAAGTGATTCGCTTTGCATTGGAAAGACCAGGATAATTACGGCAAGCCTCCATTAGTAAAGCAAGCGGATATTTTTTATTAATGGGAACAAGCATATCCCTTAATGTATCGTGTACTGCATGGAGTGAAATCGCCAACATAACACCAATTTCTTCTCCGGTTCGGATAATTCCAGGAACAACCCCACTGGTTGAAAGCGTAATCCGACGTTTTGATAAAGAAAGCCCGTCGCCATCAGAAGCAATCAATAAAGCTTTTTTAACAGCTTCAAAATTATAAAGAGGTTCTCCCATCCCCATCATAACAATATTGGTAATTTTGCGACCTTCAATGGGAACTATTGCCCCATCAGGGGTATTTTTATCAGGAAAATCACCCAAACAATCACGTGCAACCAATAATTGTGCCAAAATTTCTTCCGCAGTCAGATTGCGAACAAGCATCTGCGTTCCCGTATGGCAAAAAGAGCAAGTTAACGTACACCCTACTTGCGATGAAAGACATAAAGTACCACGTCCTTCTTCAGGGATATAAACCGTTTCAATTTCAACAGGCCTTCCAGCTCCACGTGCAGGAAAACGTAAGAGCCATTTACGCGTACCATCTTTTGATATTTGTTCTCCAACAATTTCTGGGCGCGCAATGGAGAAATGACACTTAAGTGTTTCTTGCATTGCTTTAGAAATATTCAGCATCTCATCAAAATTTGAAACGCCACGCACATAAAGCCAATGCCAAAGCTGACGCACACGCATACGCGTTTGATGCTCTGGTACACCAACTGTCTTTAAAGCCTGCACCATCTCATCTTGCGACAAACCAATTAAAGAGAGCTTAGAACTCTCCTTCACGACCACATTATCTGTTTCTCGCGCAAAACATGAACCAACTGGTCTAAGGTCATAGGAAATGGCCATTGCTTTCCAATTCACATCACTATTTTAGAAATTATCGAAACCTTAATGGCACTTTTGAGCTGCATTTAATGCAGCAGTAACCCCTTTTAAGGAATAAGTATAAGTGGTATGCGTTCCTCGTTTTGATATCGCTTTCACTGTCATATTGCTTCCTGCACGCATAGCAGAAACAAGCTGCTTTTCTAGCTCTGATGAAGCCAACCAAGCTGAGGAATCTTTCGTGAAAAAATCAAAGTCCTTACCTCCAATGGTCACTGTCACTCTCGACCCTTCTTGAAGGGTATAACCAGCCATAAACTGCGGTTCAAACGAAATAGGTGAATGAGAACGCTTGGTAACCAAGAAAAAGTTATCACCATGATTAACTGTCGTTGGAAGAGCCTTCAAAGGTACCGATAACACATAGCAAATCGTATTTTTGGGCGATTTATAAGAATAGGCTCCCCACGCTTCAAATTGATTTAAACGGCTTGGCGTTTGTGCATATGCCACGCCCGCTGTAACAAAAACCATTACAGATGCAGCAATAACAGTCTTTTCAAACATCTTCATTTAGCTCACTTCTTTAGTCTCTAACAAGATTCTCTTCATTGGAAAAATTCAACAAAAACTCCTCGATATCCATGTGTTATTGTCTTAATTCCTTCAATAAGCGAAATATTTTCACACTAACCAGAATAGATTTCCACGTTCCATTGTGACCTTTTAATCGTTACCAAAACATAAACTTCTTATTCAATAACCACATTAAAAAATAACATCTTCATTTTATGCTACTCATTTCGTTTTTGTATAAAAAACGATTTCTTTAAGCTATAGAACTTCAAAACGAGATGAAAATATACCATCACTCTGTTAAGAAATAAACCATACTCTTTATGTCACAAGCAATCTGATGCAAAATTTTGAAAATACACCCCATACTCCCCGCAAAAAAGCTTAATCGCCTTACGGATATCACTTCTCGACTTTATGCATTCAATACATTTATGTTCACAAAATACTCCATCTTTCACCCATTATAGTGCATTCATACTTCGTATTCAATATCGTCCCGATAACACTTTTTCTCAATCTTCAAAATATCTTGTAAAAATAATAAAATATTATCAATATATTAATAATAAAACATAAAGAATTCAGATTCTATCTCAATAATCACATACCACTTTGTTTCTTTTGATCTTATTTCCCTATATATTTTATCTCCAATTATTAATTTCTAAAATGATTTTAGTAGCTTATAATAGCTTAATCATATTATTTTAATATGTTAGACGACATTTTCCTTTCTGTTATAAAAAACTTCCTAAGAATTCTTTTGAAAAGTTTCCTTCTCTTATTTCTAAGTAATTTATCAACAAAAATATAAAATCTTTTTCTACAGCAATTTTAACCTTATCGTTTTTTAACAACATTTTAATCAATTAAAGTGGATCTGAATAAATCTTCCCATGCACAAAGCTGTTTCACCCAACCTAAAGCTATAACTTTCATTTTTACCGTACAAAATTGTTTTTTAGCATGGGCTCTATAAAACAGCTGACATCTAAATCATATCTATAAAATAGTTTACCTCTCCACTTGTGAAGAAGCAAACCGGCACCATAACACTATTTTCCAGCTCCCAATGTTTTGCTACAACCCTCGATACTTGAGACGATTCATAGGAAGCATTTTTACCCTTTCTTGTACAGTTTTTATCCACACGCTAATTCCATTTACAACATGCAAAATAGTGAATTATATTTATAAATCAATATCTTGCTATACTGAGGATACACTCTTATTTCTTCTTGAGCATTAAAATATTATCCCTAAACACTCAAACTCAATTTACGAAAAAATTCGATGCACAAATAAATTTTTCTGTTGATTTCTTTCCCGCTTTCAAAGGACAAAGATTCTTAATCCAATCTGGACTGAAAAAGTTTGGATTCTTGTCGAGCGGTCTCCTCTTGTCTTCCCACTTATGTGATTTACCTAACCAAAAGCTCTACAAACAAGTCCTGCTTAAGAATATTTACCACACATTCTAAAAGCATTTAATGTATTAAGAAGACTTACATGCCTTATCTCTCCACACCTCAAATGATGGCTTTTTACAGTACAACAGGATAAATTAACCCACGAAGCATAATGATTAGATGCTTTAATATACAAGAGCAAGTAACAAAAACAAGTACTTCGTTTTTGTTACTTGCTCTTTAAAAAGAAGGTTCGCTTAGAAACGATTTCTCAAAATTGCATGACATAACCTTTTGTTATCAGTCTTTTAAGATAAAAATTATATTATTTTCTACGTTCCGTGGTGTATACCTTGCAACTTATACACTCATAATATCTTCTAAGCTGCATTTGATTCTGAAGTTTGAATCAGTAAAGCATAAAGCGCATTAGCATTATGCGTATTGCGCAATTTTTGCACAACATCAGTGTGACGCAAAACACGTGCGATCTGTGATAAAGCTTTTAAGTGATCTGCACCAGCATTTTCAGGTGCTAAAAGGAGAAAAACGAGATCTATAGGTTCGTCATCAAGAGCTTCAAAATCAACAGGACTTTCAAGACGTGCAAATATACCAATGATCCGATTAATATCAGGTAATTTTCCATGAGGAATCGCAATACCTCCACCCAAACCCGTTGAACCAAGCTTCTCGCGTTGTAAAACAACATCAAAAATCACATGCTCACTAAGACCTGTTAGCTTGGAAGCTTTTTCGGCTAAAATTTGCAGAACCTGTTTTTTCGAATTAGCCTTAAGAGCCGGAATGATCGCTTCCGGTGCTATTAACTCACTCAAATTCATACTTTAATTTTCCTCTTACACGCTAAAATGCTCATCAATAAACCTATAAACGGTATAGATACTTAATGTTCTTTCACTTTTCGCAACATCGCATGTGTTTTTACTTTTCAATTTATAATGGGTGATGGCTCAATACATCTCATATCACTTCTAACACAACAATAAATAGTATTCGGATCATCATTAACGGCATGAGAAACCAAAGAAATGAAGTTGTTCATAAAGTTAATTTCCTCACGACTCTAGAAAAGGTCATTATTCATAAATTTATTAAACTTGTCATAAGAGTTGATGTATAATTCGCCATCAGAGTTTTTCTTTCTTTAAAAATGAGCCCTTAAATTAAGATGAAAAGCATACTGAGCAAAATGGACCTTTACTTTGAAAATTACTGTATAGCTTGAACATCGCCTTATAACAAGAATATAAAGGTTTTTAGAGATTTAATGATTATTTTGAAAGGTTTATAGATTTATCCTGATATCTTTAGCCGAGCTCCTATTTTCAAATAGGCCATATAAACCAATAAAATACGACAACTCCTATTGAATAACCGCAATATATAACCGGTGCTCCCATCAAAATACCTAAAACAGCATCATCGATATATTATTTGATTCGACAGAGAAAAATATGATAAATATCTCTTACCTTTCAATAACACACGCATTTATTGAGAGCTTCGTTTATCACTCATTATCAAGTTAATCTAGTGATATCTTTTCTATGATACAATCATGAGCAAGCTAAACTTATAAAACAACAAACTAACCCTCTAATGATGAAGTCTTTTTCACCACTCAATAACAACATTAAGGTTATAGTCATAAAAGAAGTTTTGGCATAAATAAGGAGATTTTCAGTAATAATGTTTGGTTAAACTTAAATGGAAACTCGTGAAAGCTGTAAAATCAAAGAGAAAACTGATTTCCCAAATAAATTCTGCGTACATCAACGTTGTTGATAATATCATTAGGACAACCGTGAACTAACACCCGCCCTGTATGAATAATATAAGCGCGATCGACAAGCCCTAATGTCTCACGCACATTATGATCCGTTATTAGAACACCAATGCCACGCCTAGTTAAATGACGAATAAGTTGTTGAATATCGAAAATAGCGATAGGATCAATTCCTGCAAATGGTTCATCAAGTAACATAAAATGGGGACGAGAAGCTAAAGCGCGCGCAATTTCAAGTCGCCGACGTTCACCTCCAGATAACGAAAGTGCAGACATTTTACGTAAATGATCAATTTTAAATTCATGTAAAAGGCTATCTAACTCTTCACGTTGTTTAAGGCGATCTTTTTCAACGACCTCTAAAACAGCTTTAATGTTATTTTCTACTGAAAGACCACGAAAAATAGAAGCCTCCTGTGGAAGATATCCAATACCTAAACGCGCACGTCGATACATCGGAAGATGCGTAATATCAAATCCATCAATTTTAATGGATCCTCCATCAGATTTTATGAGCCCCGTAACCATATAAAAACAAGTTGTTTTACCTGCCCCATTGGGCCCTAAAATGCCAACGGCTTCTCCCGTACGAATGCCAAAAGAAACACCATTAACAGTTCGTCTTCCTCGATAAACTTTAATCAAGTTACTGGCAATCAAGGTCCCTTTTAAGGGATTTTTTGAAGCTTCACTTTCAAGATTATATTTATCGGTCTGTTTTTTTCTTTTGATTCCAAACATGAAATCTTAATGGCCATTCTTTTGATTTTGTTTTAAAATAATAGAAACACGACCTTTTTTCTTAGGCGTCTCACAACCTTCTAAAAAAGCCTTTCCGCTTTCCATATTTGCCGTTAGTTTGCACCCCGTGGCCACATTGTCACCGTCAGTTAACACAACATGACTCCCTGTCAAACTCATCATTTTTGACTTTCCATCAAAAACGCCTTTATCACCCGTAGCAATTTGCGTAGCAATTTTTATATAAACTTTTCCTAAAGCTTCCATTTTTTGTATACCCGACGAACCAAATAAAGAAACAGATGATGCCTTTGTATCTTCCTTGTTTTTATCAATTTCTTTATATGCTTTATCGTAGTAAACAACTAATTTTGCCGTTCTTAAAAGACGTTCACCTTGCACCACTGAAACATCACCTTTAAAAAGCGCTATCCCTTCTTTATCACGTATTTCCAAAGAATCTGCATGAAGTTCTACCGGTTCTTTGTCGCTTGATAAACTTATTCCAAAATGAGCCACTTCGGCATATCCTAAAACTGCTCCTCCTAACATTCCCATGCTAAAAGCCAAGGTCACACCTATCCATCTTTTGTACGATTTCATTATTTCAATTCTTCTGTTTGTATATACACATACTTCTCTTTATAAATATCCTTTGAAGATTCGTATTGATATTACGTCATTGCTTTTGAAGCACTAAATGCACACCACCATGGAAATACATGTTTTTTCCTTTTTCTCGAATTTGTAAGGCATTTGCGGCAAGATGCAAACCGGCTTGCTGAATATTAACACGCTGATCTGTTTTTAACTGTCCCTCGGATAAGTTAATACTCGCTGACATAAATTGTGCCATCATCCCATCATTCGTCGTAATGGTGAATGGCTTGTCCAACTGTAAAAAACCATTAATGTTATCGTAAACCCCCCCTTGTGCTGCGAGAAAAACCTGTTTTTGTTGGCCCATAAATGCTTTAGCTGTAATGTTTTGCAACCCAATCATTCCAGAGTGTGTATGGTCTTGAAATGCCTTTTCTGCTTTAAGCCAATAAGGTTCATGAGCACGCGTATACCCTTCTAACTTTGGATTGAGCATTGTCAAATTCACCACGCCACTTTCTTCATTATTCAAAGGCATAGAATCAGAAGTAACGGGAACCAAGAAAAACGTAAACCAGCAAAAAACCAGCGCTGAAATCAACGCTAAGAGAGGTAAAAAAATTTTTAATATGCTAATACGACGCGAATGAAGGGATGCTTTTTTAAAAACATCTCCAAAAGATGATTGCGTTGAAAAGGCTTCATAATTATTGTGTACGGACATACTCTCCTAATCTCTTAAATACTCCGCATTTTTAATCTGTATAACCTTTATAGAAGGTATTTTCAAATTTTGTTTCTTGCAATTTGTTTTTTCTTGGTTTTATTTTGCTTTTATCCGTTTATATATTGTAATATGCATGAAGTGCACAATTACAAAAAAATTTTTGTGTGAAAGTGAGGCTATTGTGGTAAAATCAGAGCTTGTGCAAATTATCGCTCGTCATAACCCGCATCTTTTTCAACGGGATGTAGAGAATATTGTAAACGCTATTTTTGAGGAAATTTCAACAGCACTTGCAAATGGCAATCGCGTTGAACTTCGTGGATTTGGAGCTTTTTCTGTAAAAAGCCGTTCAGCCCGTAATGGACGTAATCCACGAACAGGTGAAGCCGTTTCTGTTGAAGAAAAGTGGATTCCTTTTTTTAAAACTGGCAAGGATTTACGCGACCGTCTTAATCAGTGAGAAACTTATGATAATTAAACGTATTCTTCTAACAAGTATCGGTGTGATTCTCACAGCGTTCTTGATTATTTTTATCGTGGCTAATCGTCAGATGGTTCCGTTAACCCTTGATCCTTTTAGAGCAGATTCTGAAAGTTTTACTTATCATGCTCCCCTTTTTATATGGCTCTTTATTTTCTTTGGTTTTGGTATTTTATTAGGAAATCTGATCAGTTGGTTTTCCTATCACAAATACAAAAAAGCTCTCAAAAAAAGTAAAGCAGAGATCGAGAAATTGAAAACGTCTATCACAAATCTGGTGTAATGGTATTTTAATTAAATCTTTTCTCTCTGTATTTTATATTCAGTACAGATTTAAAAGTGCTCTTTTCTTTTTTTTATACATGTTTTAATTGGCTTTAGCTCTTTTGCACTTTTACGAAACACTTAAGAGCTTTATAATATATTTTCATACCTCATATACCGTGATACAAAACATGCCCGCACAATGCTTTCAATCCTCCCATAACAATAGATATCCGCAGGAAAAGTTGCCCCTTATTTTAGAAACAGGTGTAAGTGAAAACTATGCTCTCATTGATTCTGGTCATGGACAAAAATTAGAACGTTATGGAGCTTACCGCATTATTCGACCAGAAGGTCAAGCACTATGGAAACCCGCTTTACCACGAAAACAATGGGCTGATGTTGATGCTATTTTCACAGGAAACCGTGATGAAGAAGGGGTTGGTCGTTGGCATTTTCCTAAAAAGCCACTTGATGAAACATGGACTCTTTCTTGGAATGGATTGTTTTTTCTAGGCCGTTTTACTTCCTTTCGTCATGTGGGGGTTTTTCCTGAACAAGATGCTCATTGGCGCTCTATGGAAGAGCAAATTGTTAAAGCCGAACGTCCTATAAAATTGTTGAATCTTTTTGGCTATACAGGTATTGCCTCTTTGATTGGGGCACGAGCGGGTGCGAATGTTACCCATGTTGATGCTTCTAAAAAAGCCATTGCGTGGGCAAAAGCTAATCAAGAAAAAGCAGGATTACCAGATCATTCTATTCGCTGGATTTGCGATGATGCTATGAAATTTGTCGAGCGTGAACTGCGTCGTAAGAAAAGCTATGATATGATTCTTCTTGATCCCCCTGCTTATGGGCGTGGACCCCATGGTGAAATTTGGCAACTGTTTGATCATTTACCCGCTATGATCTCAAATTGTCGTAAACTTCTCTCTGATAAACCGCTCTCTGTTGTCCTTACAGCTTATTCTATTCGTGCTTCCTTTTTTGCACTTCATGCTTTAATGCGTGATGCATTTGTAAATCTTGGTGGTACGGTCGAATCAGGAGAACTCATTTTGCGTGAAGAAGTTTCAGGACGTGCTCTTTCTACTTCTCTTTTTAGCCGTTGGATTGCTTGAATATGTGTAGACCCAAAACTGGTAGAGTGAAAGAAATTACCTCTCTTAGCAACCCCATCATAAAAGACCTTAAAGCACTTAGCCAAAAGAAAAACCGTAATAGAGAAGGTCTTTTCATGGCAGAAGGATTGAAATTGGTCATTGATGCTCTCAATCTCGGCTGGACAATACAGACGCTTATTTTTTCTAAAAGTAAAATCGGTAATGCTGCTATCGAAAATACTGCCGCACGTGCTGTAGCCAACGGTGGTTTTGTTATTAAAGCCTCACAAAAGGTTATGGAATCACTTACACGACGCGATAATCCACAAACAGTTATTGGTATTTTCAAGCAAAAATGGCACTCTCTTGAAATGATAAAAGGACAGATTAAAGATGTTTACATCGCGCTAGATCGTGTACGTGACCCTGGAAATCTTGGTACCATTATTCGAACTGCTGATGCTGTAGGTGCTAAAGGTGTTATTTTAATTGGCGAAACAACAGACCCTTTCTCGCCTGAAACGGTCCGTGCAACCATGGGATCTATTTTCTCTGTACCACTTTATCGTCTTGATGAAAGCGCCTTTTTAAACTGGTCTGCTCACTTTAAAGGTATGATCGTTGGAACACATCTCAAAGGATCTCTGGATTATCGCACACTTGATTTCAAAAATGGCCCTATTATCCTTTTAATGGGAAATGAAAAACAGGGATTATCAGATCTTCTTACAAATCGGTGTGATAAACTTGCGCGTATTCCACAAAGCGGACGTGCAGACTCGCTTAATCTAGCTGTAGCAACAGCTGTTATGCTTTATGAAATCCGTCGCCCCTATTTAATACTGGAACCATGTGAGGAAAAATATGATGCGTAAATCACTCCCTTTTCTTCTCTTGGGCTTGGCTTTTACAGTAGTACTTGATCAAGCTGTCAAATACTGGGTTATGCACAATATGCCTTTAGGAACAGAAATTTCGCTTATACCTTTTCTTTCCCTTTATCATGTGCGTAATTCTGGCATTGCATTTTCGTTTTTTTCTTCCTTTTCTCACTGGGGAATCATCGCCATCACAATCATTGTGATTATCTTCCTTCTATGGCTATGGAAAAATACTGAACATAATAAGTCTTTAATGCGCTTTGGCCTTATTCTTATTATTGGGGGAGCAATTGGCAATCTCGTTGATCGTATTCGCTTTCATCATGTCACTGATTATATACTCTTTCATATTGATGATATTTTTTATTTTGCTATTTTCAACCTTGCAGATAGTTTTATAACTCTCGGTGTTATTGCCATTCTTATTGAAGAATTGCGCACTTGGATGAAAGAAAAACGTCATTCTAACAGTACATCTTCTCATTGATATGCTCATTGTCTTAGAAAACAGAGCTTATTGACCATCATAAGCCTGATTGTAAATTGATTTTTCTTGGATAATTCTTGCAGCTAATTGTTTTTCGTGTTTCTTTTCATAAAATTATAAAATCTTATTTTTCAACTTTACACTTCTACACTTGGTCAATGCAAAAGAAATGAACTCAAATAGAAATCAATATTTTTTATCCATATGTCCTCTATCAAATTCAGAGAGAAAATATTTTACAGCATTTAAAGTTCTATTATTTGCTTAGAACATTTGCTTTTCATATGTTTTTTAGTTTTTACAGATATTGTTTTTTACAGAGCCTTTCTTAAGTGCTTCGTTAAAAAACTCTCCTTTTTTATTTTATATATTGTTTAATAAAAAACATTTTTTCAACTATTTTCAATGGTGTATTGTTAAAGCAACCTATTGATTATAAATATAAATCATCGTTTTTTATATTGGATAAAAGCCCTTAATAGCCTAAATCTCTTTTATTTGAAATATCATTTAGCATACAAAAAGACAGTTTATCACTATATATCAATATGTTATATAAATCCAATTCAATAGCTCTTCTAACCGTGCAAAACAGGTGCAATATTGAAGGTTGAAAAATAGTATTATAGATACTTGCCGCTCTTCTTACAAATGCAAAAATAGTGGATATTTTATAAAGGATTGTATTACATAGTTTCTGTGAATAATAAAAATTTTTTGAGTGTAGTCTTTTTATCTTGTAAAAATATGGCAAAAAATGGAAATATTTTTTATTAAAATGAACCGTTTCCTTACCAATTTGTAAGGTTCCTTCTTCATATAAATCTCTTGTAATTTTTAAATAAATCTCCATAATAAGAGCAAATATGCTGGAATTCTGTCAGTGATTCTTAAGGGTTTTTGTATTTGCCCAATTAAGGCTTATGCCAAGCTTATCTGTGTAATGACAGAGACACTTTTAAAGCCCTATACCTGACGGGACATATGCTAAAGGATTTTATATTATGGCTAATTTTAAAAATTTACGTTCGGCGCCTACTTCTCACGCCGATGCATCAATTGATCAGGGATTGCGCGATTATATGTTGGGTGTCTACAATACAATGGCCATTGGTTTGCTTATTACAGCTGCTGCCGCTTATGTAATTGTATCATTAGCAACGACAACAGATATGAGCCAAGCAGCAGCTCAAATCAATAGCAGTGTTTATTTAACATCATTTGGAGTAACATTTTATACATCGCCATTCTCTTACATTGTTATGTTTGCACCACTCATAGCAGTTTTATTCCTCAGTTTTAAAATTAATACATTGAGCACAAATGCTGCTCGTAGCCTCTTTTTTGGTTATGCTGCTCTGGTTGGTCTTTCACTGTCTTCAATCGTTTTGCGCTATACGACAGAAAGTGTTGTGCAAACCTTTGTCATTTCCGCTGCAGCTTTTGGAGCTCTTTCACTTTATGGTTATACGACAAAGCGTGATCTCACGGCAATCGGTTCATTCCTATTCATCGGATTGATCGGCTTGTTTCTTTCCATGATTGTGAACATTTTTCTTGGATCAAGCGCTTTGCAATTTGCTATCTCTGTGATTGGCGTGTTGATCTTTGCTGGTTTAACAGCCTACGATACCCAAAGCATTAAGTTGATGTATTATGAAGGAGATGAAAGCGACACCAGAGGACGTAAAGTTATTATGGGCGCGTTGAATCTTTATCTTGATTTCATCAATATGTTTGTCTTCTTGCTACAATTTCTTGGCTCAAACCGTGATTGATTGCAGAAATCATAACTTAATTAAAAAACCTTGTTTCTAAAAGAGACAAGGTTCTTTTGTTTTTAGTGTAAGTCTTTACCCTTTGCCTCTTAGGGACTATTCTTTTCGCAAAATGACAAAAATACCTTATAAGCAAAAATTCCCTTGGTTTACCGGTTTTATCCAACAAAAACTCCATAGCTCCCTTTTAAATGCAATTCACAGCCGCTCTCATCATCAATCAAACATCATCAATCAAAATAGTAATTATGATCTGACTGTTGCTTCCTATAATGTGCATAAATGTGTAGGTGTTGATAAAATTTTTAATCCTACAAGAATTGTCCGTGTTATTACTGAATTACAAGTTGATATCCTTGCTCTTCAAGAAGCAGATAGACGTTTTGGAGAACGCGTCGGTTTGATTAATCTTCAGCTATTAAAAGCTGAAACCGGTTTGATTCCTGTACCTCTTAATACTATGTCACCTCATGGACACGGTTGGCATGGGAATGCTCTTTTTTTGCGAAAGGGATATGTACGTGATACTTTACAAGTCACTCTGCCTAGTATTGAACCACGTGGGGCTGTAATTGTAGAGTTGGAAATGGCAGCAGGCCCTATTCGTATTATTGCGGCTCATTTTGGCTTATTACGTTACTCTCGTAAACAACAAACAAAAATGCTCCTTGAAATTTTCCAAAAACGCTCCCTTATGCCTACACTCCTCATAGGAGATTTTAATGAATGGCGGATGGGAAAAGGCTCATCTTTAAATCATTTTTCTCCCTATTTTGATAGCACTTTTGAAGTTGTACCAAGTTTTCCATCTCGCTTTCCTTTTTTAGCCCTTGATAGAGTTTTTTCTTTTCCCCACCAATTGGTAACAAGTATTGAAAATCATCATTCACCGCTTGCACGCATTGCTTCAGATCATTTGCCTATCAAAGCCTATCTTAATCTTTCCAACGCAATCAACATTCTTAAAAATAAATAAAAAAATTAATGTGCCTCATCCCAATTTTGAGCCGTCATGACTTTTACTTCAAGCGGTACAGATAAAGATAAAATCGGCATTGTAGCATTTTCCATAACATTTTTAACAACAGCCATGGTTTTTTTACTCTCTTCTTCTGGTACTTCAAAAATCAGTTCATCATGCACTTGCAGCAACATTTTTGCTGATAGTTTTTCTTCTTTTAAAGCATTTTCCATCTGTATCATAGCGCGGCGAATAATATCAGCCGCGGAACCTTGAATTGGAGCATTGATAGCTGCTCGCTCATTAAGAGAACGAATTTTTACATTCTTTGCTTTTATTTCTGGATAATGGATACGACGTCCAAAAATTGTTTCTACGTAACCATTTTCACGTGCAAAGATTTTGGTCTTCTCCATATAATCTTTAATTCCTGGAAATCTTTCAAAATACAGTTGAATATAACGACCCGCTTCTTGGCGTGAAATTCCCAATTGATTGGCTAATCCAAAAGCTGAAATACCATAAATAATACCAAAATTAATCGCTTTTGCACGCCGTCGTATATCTGAATGCATTCCTTCTATCGCAACACCAAACATTTGTGATGCCGTTATAGCGTGAATATCATGCCCTTTAGCAAAAGCTTCTTTTAATGCTTTTATATCCGCAATATGTGCAAGAATACGCAATTCAATCTGACTATAATCAGCAGAAAGTAACACATGTCCTTTTGGAGCAATAAAAGCTGTTCGAATTTTACGTCCTTCAGCAGTCCGCACTGGAATATTTTGCAAATTTGGCTCTGATGATGATAACCGCCCTGTTGATGTTATTGCCAAAGAATAATTCGTGTGAACTCGCCCTGTTTTTGAAAAAATATAAGAAGGCAAGGCATCTGTATAGGTAGATTTTAGCTTTGCAAGTTGACGCCACTCAATAATTTTACGCGGTAAAACATGACCTTCAGCAGCCAACTCTTCTAAGGTCTGTGCAGAAGTTGACCATTGTCCACCCTTAGTTTTAGCGCCTCCAGGTAATCCCATTTTTCCAAAAAGGATATCCCCTAATTGCTTTGGCGAAGCAAGATTAAACTTTTCATCAGCTTGTTTGTAAATTTCCTCTTCTAGAATCAAAGCAGCTTGTGCCAATTCTCCTGAAAGACGCAATAAAATCTGCCTATCAATAAGAATCCCACGTTCTTCCATTCTTGCAAGAACTTCTACAAGGGGTCGATCAAGACGTTCATAAATTTTTGTCATTCCACGAGCAACAAGTTGAGGTTTTAATACTTGCCAAAGGCGTAGCGTTATATCAGCACGTTCCGCCGCATAAAGGGTTGCTTGTTTTAAATCTACTTGTGCAAAAGAAGTAATTTTTTTTCCGTTATGCGTTAAATCTTTATAGGAAATTGGTTTATGCTCAAGCCAACGTTCAGACAAATCATCCATATTATGAGTTAATGTTCCAGCATCAAAAGCATATGATAAAAGCATGGTATCATCAAAAGAGCTTATAATAATGTCGTATTGCTTCATCACCAACCAATCATATTTTATATTCTGACCAATTTTTAACACCGATGAATCTTCTAATATCGGTTTTAAAAGTGCTAAAGCTTTTCGGGTCTCAATCTGCGAGGCAATGCGCCCGCCCCTCAAAAGGTCCTCTTCTCCTTCATAAAAATGTTCAAGAGGTATATAAGCTGCTTTTTCTGGCTGTAATGCGAGTGAAAAACCAACAAGCTTTGCTTGCATCGGATCAAGAGATGTTGTTTCAGTATTAAAAGCGAAGAAACCCTGCTCTTGTGCTTGTGACAACCAATCTTTTAAAATTTCCTCATCAAGAATTGTTGTATAAGCATCTCTTGTAATTTTTTGAGTCAGCGCTTGATCTTTACGTTTTTGTGCAAAAACTTGTGGAGAATTTTCAGAAAAATTATGAAGAGATGCGCGCTCAGTATTCTTGATATCAGAGTCATGCCCGTGGTTCAGTTTTTCCCATTCAACATCTATATCAAGTGCATCAATAACAGCCGCATCGCATGACGTTGCCTCTGCCACGCGACGCGTTAATGTTGAAAATTCCATCGCTTTCAAAAAAGCAATTAAACGTGGACCATCTTGTGGCTCCAAAATAAAATCATCTAAATCATTATCTATAGGAACATCTGTTTTAAGCCTAACAAGTTCACGAGAAATTTTAACTTGTTCTCTATAAGCTTGAATGTTTTCACGTCGTTTTGTTTGTTTAATTTCTGTTACGTTTTGCAATAAAAGATCAAGAGAATCAAACTGATCTAACAACTGAGCTGCAGTTTTGGGACCAATGCCTGGAATACCCGGTACATTATCCGTTGAATCTCCAATTAATGCTTGTAAATCAATCATTTTTTCAGGTGCAACACCCCATTTTTCTACAACTTCTGAGATACCTATATGCTTGTCTTTCATTCCATCATATAAAGATACATGCGTATTTACGAGTTGCATAAGATCCTTATCAGAAGAAATAATGGTTGTTTTTGCCCCAACCTTTGTTGCCAATTTTGCATAGGTAGCAATCAAATCATCCGCTTCAAAGCCTTCCTTTTCAATACAAGGCAAATTAAAAGCCTTCGTTGCTTGACGTATCAGCGCGAATTGAGGAATTAGATCTTCAGGAGGTTCAGCGCGATTCGCTTTATATTCAGGATAAATTTGTTTCCGAAAAGTATCAGATGAATAATCAAAAATAACAGCAAAATGTGTTGGAACAATACCAGTCGCTGTATTACGAGCATCACAAAGTAATTTCCATAACATATTGCAAAAACCAGCTACTGCTCCTACAGGAAGTCCATCCTTTTTACGTTTTAAAGGCGGCAAAGCATAATAAGCACGAAAAACATAGCCTGATCCGTCAACCAAAAAAAGATGATCTGTTGCTTTCATGACAATTTTATTTCTCCATTTTAGCTAAAAACGTAAATTACCCTTATATATTTTTTTCACTTTTATTTTATTTTTTTCACTTTGCCTCTAAAAAGCCATTTTTTCTTTTCATAAGACATGAAGTCGTTGCACTTTATATTAAGTACCTAGAGCTTTTCTTTGCTGTTACAGGATTAATAGCTTTCATTTTGCTCCTCCTATGATAGCTGAGGTACGATGTAGCGACAGGGTCGTTGTGGTGTTCCCCTCCCCACAACGACCGTTTTTTTTTACATCCATATTCTTTAATTTAAATGGTGACTTTTTTAGAGAAAAGATGATGTTATTCATGAATTTTGAAGTTATTCCACAGAGCTTTTTCACCCATCGTGTTGATAAAATCGGCATGAAACCTTTTTTCTTGCGTACTCAATCTTGAAGGTAAAGCCTGTGGGCGAATTTTAACTGCATAAGATGTATCTTTATCATTCTGGATATGTTCATCAACACCCCTTCTATTACCAAAACCCAATACACCTTGTTTTCCACCGATCAGTTCAATATAAACATCGGCTAGGATCTCTGCATCAAGCAAAGCACCATGAAGAACACGATGGCTGTTATCAATTCCAAAACGTTTGCATAAAATATCAAGAGAATTAGGCCCCATAGGGAATTTACGCCGTGCCATAGCCAGTGTATCAAGAATATTATCAACACTGATGAGCGGTTTGTTGACGCGTTTTAATTCTGCATTAATAAAACCAATATCAAAACTCGCATTATGCGCAATCATTGTCGCGCCTTTAATAAATTCCAAAAATTCATCAACAATATCACTAAAACTTTTCTCGTTTTTTAGGCGTTCATTGGTTAATCCGTGAATTGCTACAACTTCATCAGGAATAATAACGCCTTCAGGGTTTAAATAAACATGAAATTGGCGCCCCGTAAGATAACGATCAACCATTTCTACACAACCAATTTCGATTACGCGATCTTTTTCTTTATCTAAACCTGTTGTTTCTGTATCAAAAATAATTTCCCGCATGACTTCAATTCTTTAGTTTTTTTATCACATCAAAAACCTGTTGACGTGTATTCTCTAAATCTTTCCCTGTATAAATAATAAAATCAGCACGTTCTCGTTTTTTTTCATCCGGCATTTGTTGAGCATTGATAAAGGCAAATTTTTTCTCATTCATACCTTTGCGAATCATTACACGTTCTTTTTGTATTTCTGGTGGGGCAGAAACAACAATAACGCTATCCACACGACTTTCACCATTTTTTTCAAATAGAAGTGGAATATCAAGAATAACTAATTTTTTCCCCTGTTCACGCGCTATATTAATAAATTCCCTTTCTTTTTCTTGCACCAAAGGATGAATTATTTTTTCTAATGTTTGTAATTTTTCCTTATCATCAATCAAAATTTCAGAAAGTTTCAAACGGTTAACTTCACCGTTTTCAACAACACCTGGAAAAATACGCTCTATGAATGACAAAGCTGGCTCACTTTTATAAAGCTGTTGTACTGCTTCATCAGCACTAAAAACAGAAATACCCGCCTGCTTGAAAAAATCAGCAACTGTTGATTTTCCCATAGCAATTGATCCTGTTAATCCTATGATCTTCATTCTCTTTTTTCACTCATATCCTCTAAAATGGCTGTCCGTAACGCTTTTGTTACCTGTGGTCTTATTCCAAACCACTGTTCAAACCCTATAACAGCCTGATGTAGAAGCATCCCAAGCCCATTAACCGTCTTGAGATCACAAGCTTTTGCCTGTTGTAAAAAAGGAGTTATCAATGGTGTATAAATAATATCTGTTACTAACGCCGTTTTTTTTGCTTTATGAAAATCGCAAAAAAAAGAATCACTTTTTTCTTCTGGATTTTTTATGCCAATAGAGGTTGTATTAACAATCAAATCAGCTTGATGGAGTATTTCATGGATTTTATGCCAATCGTAAACTTTAATGGTTTTTCCAAAATGCTGAGCTAAATTATCGGCGCGTTGTTTTGTACGGTTAACCAAATAAATCTGTTCAAATCCGCGTTTTTTTAAGGCATATATGATAGCGCGTGCGGCACCACCTGCTCCAAAAACAAGAGCTGTTTCCCCTCCCCAATCAGATGCAAAATCATCAAGATTAGCGCTAAAACCATAGGCATCGCTATTCGTGGCACAAAGCTTATTTCCTTCATACCAAAGTGTATTAACAGCACCAATCATTATTGCTCTCTCATCTTTATAATCTGCTAAACGAAAAGCTTCCTGTTTATAAGGCAAAGTAACATTTCCTCCACAAAAGCCTATTTTTTGTAAAGACGCAATAAAATGACTGAATTCTTCAGATGTTACTTCTTGTGCAAGATATTCTCCTTGTAAACCATATTGTTTAAGCCAAAAATTGTGAATTTTAGGTGATTTTGAATGATGAATTGGAGAACCAACAACAAAAGCACGCGGATAATTTATTTTTTTTATTGTTAAGTCAACCATCAATAATTCCTAAATGACGCAGTTTTATGAGTAGAGGCAGCAAAGGTAAACCAACAATGGTAAAAAAATCTCCTTCAATTTTTTCAAAGAGATGAATCCCTTCCCCTTCAATTTGATATACTCCCACGCTGTTTAGAACATCTTTTCCTACGCGTGCTAAATAATGTTCAATAAATTCTGACGAGAGCAAACGGACGGACATATGTGCACTAAAAGCTTCAACCCAAATTTTTTGACCATTTTTAAATAAAGCTACCGCACTATGAAGAGAATGGGTTTTTCCTGATAACTCACATAAACGTTGATGTGCTTCCTTAATATTTGTTGCTTTGTGAAAAACTTTACCTTCCAAATCAAGCACTTGATCACAACCAATAACGAAAGCATTAGGAAAACGATCTGAAACATTTTTTGCTTTTGCACCCGCAAGAAAACAGCTGAGTTCTTTAGGTGTTTTTTCTTTTGCTTTTTTTTCTACTTCTCTTTCATCAAAAGAAGCTCCTTCAATGAAAAAATTTAAACCTGCTTTTTTTAATAATTTTGCACGATAAAAACTAAGAGATGCTAATATTAACGTATCTGCGTTCATGAGAATTTTCTCTCATTTTCCTTCACGAAATCGTGATAAAAGTTCAAATATTGCAGCAGCAGTTTCTTCAATAGAGCGTCTTGTGACATCAATAATAGGCCAACCAAAACGTTCGCAAATGCGTTTTGCATAGATTAATTCTTCAGCTATGTTGATACGATTTGTATAACTATCAAGAGCAAAACCTTCTCCCAAATCTCGATTTTGGCGAATATGTGAGATTCTTTCAGCTGAAGCAATTAAACCAATAATTAAAGAATTTTTTGCCTCTAAAAGGGATTCTGGCAAATCAATATTAGGAATAAGAGGAACATTAGCCGTTTTTATTCCGCGATTTGCTAAATAGATACTTGTTGGCGTTTTAGAGGTTCTTGAAATTCCCACAAGGATCACATCTGCTTCGGATAAGCTATTGGAAGACTGTCCATCATCATGCTCTATTGTAAAATCCAGTGCCTCAATACGGCGAAAATAATCTGCATTAAGATCATGTTGTGCGCTTGCACGTAAATGTGTTGGCATTCCAAGGTAAGACTGAAAAGCATTTAAAACAGGATGCAATATATCAATACAAGGAACTTTTACTTTTTTACACTTTTTTTGAAGGAGAAGTTTAAATTCTTCATCGATCATTGTGTAAAGAACAATACCTGGCTCTTGTTGTATTTCATCAAGAGCTTTTTGTAACTGTATTTTATTACGAATCATAGGATAGATATGCTCTGTTGCCTGACTCATTGTATACTGCGATGCTACAGCTCTTCCCACAGAGATTAATGTTTCTCCCGTTGCATCAGAAAGCATGTGTAAATGAAAGAATTTTTTTTCTTTTGTCACAGAAATTTTAACTCCTTGTTAAGATATGTGTATATATCCTTACCGTTTTTTATAAAACTAAAATTTAGGAAAAATTCTTCGTTTTTATACACAAATTAAATGCTTGTGATAATTTTATACCTCTTATAAAAAAGAGGGGATAATATCTTTAAGATAGTGTTATTTTTATTCTTTTTTTAGTCCCTTTTGTGGATAAAATTGAGGATAAATAATAATCCACACTAAACACAGTTATAAATAAGAAGAATCCTTTCTTTAATATAAATTTATTAATATAAATTTCTGTAAAAAATACTTTTGAATAGCATTTAATTAATGCTATAACTCTAACTCATATTTTTGTTATAAAATAAATTAAACACTATTTGTATTTTTATATTTTTTCAAGTTTTTCATACAATTACTTAATATTACAGGGATAAATTTCATATAAATGGTACTTGCAGATTAAAAAAATTGAGTGTAAAATATTTTTCTTCTTAAGAATATTTCATTCATAAATTTCCATAAATTATTTAAGATAATCTTCTCCTTAATTACAAAGAGCATATTTCATGCAAAAAATGAAACTACAAGAACTTAAAAGCAAAAATCCCGTTGAACTTGTTTCTTTTGCTGAAACATTAGAAGTTGAAAATGCCTCTCTTATGCGCAAACAAGAATTAATGTTTGCTATCTTGAAAAAACTTGCTCTACAAGATGTAGAAATTATAGGAGAGGGTGTTGTTGAAGTTTTACAAGACGGTTTTGGTTTTTTGAGATCTGCTGACGCTAATTATCTTCCTGGTCCTGATGATATTTATCTTTCACCAGCACAAATACAGTCATTTTCTTTAAAAACAGGCGATACCATTGAAGGCCCTATACGCAGTCCAAAAGAGGGAGAACGTTATTTTGCTCTCCTTAAAATTAATACAATTAATTTTGAAAAACCTGAAAAGATTCGTTATAAAATTCACTTTGATAATCTTACTCCTCTTTATTCAAATGAGCGTTTCCAAATGGAAATACAAGATCCTACAGAGAAAGATATGTCATCACGCGTGATTGATTTGATATCTCCATTGGGAAAAGGACAAAGAGGGTTAATTGTTGCTCCTCCTCGGACAGGAAAAACAGTTTTACTTCAAAATATTGCTCATTCCATTACCACTAATCATCCTGAATGTTATCTCATTGTTCTTTTAATTGATGAACGACCAGAAGAAGTTACAGATATGCAGCGTTCAGTAAAAGGAGAAGTGGTTTCTTCTACTTTTGATGAACCTGCAATACGTCACGTACAAGTAGCAGAAATGGTCATTGAAAAAGCCAAACGCCTCGTTGAATATGGACGCGATGTTGTTATTCTTCTTGATTCTATTACACGTCTTGGGCGTGCATATAATACAGTTGTTCCTTCTTCGGGTAAAGTTTTAACAGGTGGTGTGGATGCAAATGCTCTCCAGCGTCCAAAACGTTTTTTTGGTGCAGCACGTAATATTGAAGAAGGTGGATCTTTAACCATTATTGCAACGGCTTTGATTGATACAGGAAGTCGTATGGATGAGGTTATTTTTGAAGAATTTAAAGGAACAGGTAATTCTGAAATTGTTCTTGATCGAAAAGTTGCTGATAAGCGTATTTTCCCTGCTATGGATATTTTAAAGTCAGGAACGCGTAAGGAAGAACTTCTGGTAGAACGACAAGATTTGCACAAAATTTTTGTTCTTCGTCGTATTTTAGCATCTATGAATGTAACAGATGCAATTGAATTTTTGATTGATAAATTAAAGCAAACAAAAAACAATAGTGAATTTTTTGATTCAATGAATACGTAGAGTCATTAAAGTTTTTATTAGGATAAAACCTGTGGATACAATCTTTGCTGTTTCGAGTGGATTGTTACCTTCAGGGGTTGCAGTCATTCGGCTTTCTGGTCCTCATGTTGTGGATATAGTTAAAACGCTTTGTGGTCGTTTACCTAAAGCACGTTTTATGCATTATGGAAATCTTACTGCTCGTGATGGGAGCTTTTTAGATTCTGGTTTAACTGTTTTTTTTCCCGCTCCTCATAGTTTTACGGGGGAAGATTGTGCAGAATTCCATTTACATGGAGGAAAAGCCGTTGTTAGTCGTTTTCTCGATGAATTGTCGACATTTTCTGGATGCCGTATTGCAGAAGCAGGTGAATTTTCACGTCGTGCTTTTATGGAAGGAAAATTAGATCTTGTTCAAGCAGAAGGTCTTGCTGATTTAATAGAAGCAGAAACGGAAAGCCAACGGCGTTTAGCTGTTATGGGTACAAGTGGACATTTAACGACACTTTATCGTGATTGGCGTCATAAGCTTATGAAGGCGCGTGCTTTTATTGAGGCAGAACTTGATTTTGTTGATGAAGCAGATATTCCTAACGCAATATCTGATAAAGTTTGGAAAGATGTTGAGGATCTTTGTACTTCTATTCGTGAATATATTACTGAAGGAGAGCGTGCTAGTATTTTACGTGATGGATTAAAAATTGTTATTGCTGGTGCTCCAAATTCTGGAAAATCAAGCATTATGAATCGTCTTTCAGGAAGATCTGTTGCTATTGTAACGGAAGAAGCAGGAACAACCCGTGATGCTTTAGAAATGAGAATTATTCTTGGTGGTTTACCTATTTTTTTAACGGATACTGCTGGTTTTAGAAAAACAGAAAATAAAATAGAACAAATGGGAATAGAAGTTGCTAAACAGCATGTTAGGGAAGCTGATTTAGTTATTTTGGTTTATGATATAGGAAATCCTGAGCAAGTTGATTTACCAGAAACATCGGCTGAAATATGGTGTGTTGGCAATAAGCTTGATCTTTATGAAAAAAATGATCAGCATTGGTCTATACAATTTTCCGCATTAACTGGTTTAAATTTTGATTATTTTATCAAAGAACTTGAATCATTTTGTCATCATCGTGCTTCTGAAATTGGAAATATTGTTCCGGCGCGTAAAAGACAACTTCAATTATTAAAGGAGGCTGTTAAAGAGATTGAATATTCTCTTAATTATCATTCTCTTGATCTCAGTTTACGTGCAGAACATCTCCGTTGTGCAAGTGATTTTCTTGGAAAAATTACAGGAGATATTGATGTTGAAGATTTGCTTGATATTATTTTTTCAGAGTTTTGTGTTGGTAAATAATGATTCACGTGAAACATTGATTATTTCATAGACAGATTATAAAGATTATGTAATTTATATTCTGTTTCACGTGAAACCTTAGAATATTTTCTACGGAATGAATAAAATGCAATCATATGATGTTGTTATTGTTGGTGGTGGTCATGCTGGCTGTGAAGCGGCTTCAGCTTCAGCGCGTGTAGGAGCCAAAACAGCGCTTGTTACACATAAAATATCAGCACTGGGAACAATGTCGTGTAATCCTGCTATTGGTGGACTTGGAAAAGGGCATTTAGTTCGTGAAATAGATGCGTTAGATGGTCTCATGGGAAGAGCAGCAGATGCTGCTGGAATTCAGTTTAGACTACTTAATAGACGTAAAGGACCGGCAGTAAGAGGACCACGGACACAGGCGGATCGACAACTTTATAAAAAAGCAATTCAAAAATTATTAAAAGAACAAGAAAATCTTACTCTTATTGAGGATGAAGTTATTGATCTGGTTGTTAAAGATAATTGTGTATCAGGTGTTATTTTAAAAAAACAAGGAACAATTTTATCTGGTGCTGTTGTTTTAACAACAGGAACATTTTTAAATGGCTTTATTCATATTGGTGATAAAACATGGGCTGCTGGACGTATGGGAGATCAGTCAAGTGTGCAACTTGCTAAACGTTTAAAAAATTATCATATAAAACTTGGTCGATTAAAAACAGGAACCCCTGCTCGTTTGAGTAAAAAAACAATTGCTTGGGATCATCTTCCAAAACAACAAGCAGATGAAAATCCCATTCCCTTTTCTCTTTTAACAGAGAAAATTGAACAACCACAAATTGAATGTGCAATAACACGTACAAATGAGAGAACACATCAAATTATTCGCGAGAATATTTATCGTTCTGCTTTATATTCTGGAAATATTGAAGGGTTAGGACCACGTTATTGTCCTTCTGTTGAAGATAAAATTGTGAAATTTGGAGAACGTGATGGACATCAGATCTTTCTAGAACCAGAAGGATTAAATGATGATACTGTTTATCCAAATGGTCTTTCTACTTCTCTTCCTGAAGATGTACAAATTTCTCTATTGAAAACCATTGAAGGGTTGGAAAATGCTATAGTTTTGCAACCTGGTTATGCTATTGAATATGATTTTGTTAATCCACAACAATTAACGAGAAGCTTAGAATTATGTTCTTTACCGGGTTTGTTCTTAGCAGGCCAAATTAATGGTACAACAGGATATGAGGAAGCAGCAGCACAAGGACTTTTAGCTGGATTAAATGCGGCACGTAAAGTAGGTAAATTAGATGAAATACTTATAAGTCGTTCTACCGCTTATATTGGTGTTATGGTTGATGATTTGGTTTCACGTGGTGTTTGTGAACCTTATAGGATGTTTACATCACGTGCTGAATTTCGTTTATCTTTACGATCTGATAATGCTGATACGCGTTTAACACCTTTGGCACAAAAATGTGGTATTGTGAGTGAAATACGTTGGGAATGTTATCAGAAAAAACAAGAACGCCTTGATCAAGCACGATCAATATGTCAAAATCTTTTTTTAACACCCAATGAAGCTTCTGCTCATGGATTACACGTTAATCATGATGGAATTCGGCGTTCCGCTTATGATTTTCTTGCTTATCCTCATATGACTTTAGAGCGTCTTTCAGATTTTTGGCCACAATTACAAATGATTGATTCTAAAACAGCAGAATCTTTAGAAATTGAAGCACAATATGCGGTTTATTTAGATAAACAAGCACAAGATATTGCCTCTCTTCAAAGAGATGAGCGTTTAGAAATTCCTTCTTCTCTTGATATTCAGGCAATTTCAGGTCTTTCAAATGAACTTAAATCAAAAATTCAAGAAGTGTCGCCGCGTTCAATTGCTGATGCACAAAAAATTGATGGCATGACACCCGCCGCGTTATCGCTTATTATTACATATATTCAACGTCAACGACGTGAAAAGGCTAAAACAGCTTAATGGATTTTTCTACAGAAAAAAAATATCAACAATTATTAAATATTGTTCCTTCTGTTTCACGTGAAACGATGGAAAATTTAATTCAGTTTGAGTCTTTAATACTTCAATGGAATGCGCATATTAATTTGATATCTGCTACAACGATACCAGATCTATGGACACGGCATATTCTAGATTCAGCACAAATTTTTCCTTTGTATGCTCATTCTTTACATTGGTGTGATTTAGGATCAGGAGGAGGTTTTCCTGCAATTGTGATTGCTATCTTTTTGAAAGAAAAAAAAGTAGGACATATTAATCTTGTTGAAAGTAATGGGAAAAAAGTTTCTTTTTTGCGAACAGTTATTGCTCAACTTAATCTTCCAGCAACGGTTTATCACGCTAGAATTGAAGATGTATATCAAAAAATTCCCGTATCTGATATTATAACGGCACGGGGATTAGCGCCGCTCAATAGTCTTTTACAACTTATTTTTCCTTTATTAACAGAAAAAACAATCGCTCTTTTGCAAAAAGGTCGGGATTACGCTACAGAAATAAAAAATGCCTCTGCCAATTGGCACTTTGATCTGTTAAAACATAAAAGTAAAGTTGATGAAAATTCTGTTATTTTAGAAATTTCTCATATTCGATCATATAGAGGGTAGAGCAAAATGAGCGAAACACGAATTATCGCTATTGCAAACCAAAAGGGTGGAGTCGGAAAAACAACCACAGCAATTAATCTTGCAACAGCTTTAGCGGCTATTGGTGAAAATGTCCTTATTATGGATGTTGATCCACAAGGTAATGCTAGTACAGGTTTAGGGATTGATCGTAATAACCGTCCTTTATCTTCTTATGATGTTTTAGTTTCGGGAGTTTCAATTACACAAGCGGCTTTAAAAACAGCAGTACCTAATCTTTATATAGTTCCCTCTACACTTGATCTTTTAGGTGTGGAAATGGAAATTTCTTCATCACAAGATCGCATACAACGCTTACGTAAAGCTTTCTATGATGATCCGGAAATGGAAAAAAAATTCAATTATATTTTAATTGATTGTCCTCCCTCCCTTAATCTTTTAACACTTAATGCTATGGGGGCTGCGGATTCTGTTTTAGTGCCTATGCAGTGTGAATTTTTAGCACTTGAAGGTTTAAGTCAATTACTTGAAACAGTAAAACAAGTGCGATCCGTACTTAATCCATCTTTAGAAATCCAAGGTATCGTTCTAACAATGTATGATGGACGTAATAATCTTTCAAATCAAGTTGTTGAAGATGTACGTTCTTTTATGGGAGATAAGGTTTATCGTACTGTTATTCCACGAAATGTAAGAGTATCAGAAGCGCCCTCTTTTGGAAAACCTGTATTGCTTTATGATCTCAAATGTGCTGGGAGCCAAGCTTATTTGCGTCTAGCATCAGAAATGATTCAACGTGAAAAACAAGCGCGTGCTGCTGCTTAAAAAAATCAACTAAAAATTTAAAGAGCAAAATTATGAATGATGATCAATCAAAAAAAAGGCTGGGTCGTGGATTAGCGGCATTAATTGGGGATATCAGTTTAAACAGCGATATTACACGTTCATCAAATACTGACAAATTTACAGAGTCCGATACAGCTTCTCCTGTTTCTGAACGATTTGTTCCACTTGAATCTATTTCGTGCAATCCACATAATCCGCGACGCCATTTTACCGATTCAGAACTTGATAATTTAGCACAATCAATTCGCCAGCACGGTGTTGTTCAACCTGTTATTGTAAGACCATCACGTGATCATCCTCATCGTTTTGAATTAATTGCTGGCGAACGGCGTTGGCGTGCTGCACAGCGAGCTAATTTAAATAAATTACCTGTTATTGTTCGCGATGTAGATGATAAAACGGCTTTGGAATTGGCAATTATTGAAAATGTTCAACGTGCCGATCTTAATCCTATCGAAGAAGCAATGGGATATGAAATTTTGCTGAATGAGCATGGATATACGCAGGCAGATTTAGCGCAAGTTATTGGAAAAAGTCGCAGTCATGTTGCTAATACGCTTCGTTTGTTAAAACTTCCACCAAAAGTACAACAATTCTTAACCGATGGACAACTTTCCGCTGGTCATGCACGCTGTCTTATCACTGTTGAGAATCCACAGGATTTAGCCGAAAAAATTATTCGCGAAGGGCTTTCTGTGCGCCAAACGGAAATACTTGCGTATGAACAAGCAAATCCAAAAGTCAAAAAACGAACTGCTGTTGAGAAAGATACAGAAACAAAATCTTTAGAAAAATTACTTGCAGATGTTATCGGAATGAAAGTGACTATCCGGCATGGCAAAAAAGGTGGTGATTTAAAAATACGCTACTCTTCACTAGAACAATTAGATGATATTTGCCGGCGTTTGCAAAACTAGTTAATTGTCTAAAATAGTACGAATTCTATCGATATATTTTTGATCGAAATTTAAATCATCTGAAGATATAGTATTTTTTCATTGAAGAGGATTTCTTTATCTTCAAAGGCTATTATTGCAGCAAAGTTGCTTGAAGAGTCATGAGATCAATAATGTAATCTTTAGGTGAGAGATTATGTTTTCTTAAAAGATCTGTTAGTTTTGATCTAGAAAAAATAGAAGCAATGAGTCTTTTAATGCTGTTATCATTTCCGGTATTGGATACCTCTGGCTCTGGAGGTAAATCCTCAATTTCTTTGTTTTAGTTATTCTATTTTTAAGAGGAAATATTCTGTTAAAGGATAATTTACAGTGATATTTGGATGGCTGCTAGGGAGAGAACAAATAGATTGTTTGTTCCCTTTGCCATTGTTATTTGAATATATGTTAAAAAAGAGAAAAGAAAAAACAAACTCAATGCCAATTTAAACATGATCAAAATTTATCCTTTCTTTTCCAAATTTCAGTGAAGACTTTTCCGTTTGCGAAGTTAATCATTTGTTCAAAGTAGCATGAATTCTATTTACAACGCCCTCTTAAAGCAACAAGCATTCTATACATATATTTTTTACCAAATTCCAAATTATCTGAAACTACAGCATTTTTTTTATCAAAAGAAATCTCATCTTTTTTGAGAACTTCAAGAGGAAATAACAGCATTGTTAATGTTGCTTGAATGGCGAGGCGACCTATAACAAAATCTTTAGGTGTGATATTATTTTTTCTTAAAATATTCATTAATTTTGGTTGATTAGAAATAGAAGCTACTAATCTTTCAATACTGTCATCGTGTTCAATTTCAATATCAGATGCTTTTTCAGTATTGGATACTTTTGATTCTGGTGGTGAGTTTTCACACTCTTCTTTATTAATTTGTTCCATTTTAAAAAGCAAATCTTCCGTTAAGATGTAATTTGCGATGACATGCGGGAAATTGAATTTATTGGCTGTTTCCTTTTTCTTTGTTGGGTTACAAATTTTGCTTTCAACAGCCAATATTCTATACATATGTTTTTTACCAAATTCCAAATTGCTTAAAAACACAGTTTTTTTTTCATCAAATTCAAAACCCCAGCTAAGCGCCATCAATATTCCTTCAAACATATTGCAACCAACAGCAAAATCTTTAGGTGTGATGTTATTGTTTTTTAAAATACTCATTAATTTTGGTTGATCAAAAATATAAGCGGTAAATTCTTTAATACTACTGTTATATGGGGTATTAGATGTTTTTAACTCTGGCAGTAAATTTTCATATTCCTTTCCAATTTGTTCCATTTTTAAAAGAAAGTCTTCAGTTAGGGTGTAATTTTCAATGAAATGCTGGAAATTAAATTGATTGTCTATTTCCTTTGCCATTGTTAGTTGAGTATGTATTACAAAAAGAAAAAGGAAAAAAAAATGTAACACGAGCTTAAACATGGTTAAAAATTATCCTTTCTTCTTCGAATTTCAGCAAAGACGTTTTCATCTGTTTCTTCTTCCATTGCAAGGCTTCTTCGCAGTGTACTGTCATCCCAGCGGAGAAAGGGATTGGTAGCTTTTTCTTGCCCTAAGGTTACTGGTAAAGTCATAGTATTTTTTGCATGTAGCAAAAAAACTTCTTCTACTCTTTGACGAAGTTTCTGATTATGTGGATCAAGTGTTAACGCGAAAAGAGCATTGTTTTTGGTATATTCATGACCGCAATAAAGAAGTGTCTTATCGGGAAGTTGACGAAGCTTTTTTAAAGAGTTCAGCATTTGAGCAGGTGTTCCTTCGAAAAGGCGTCCACAACCGAGTGAGAAAAGTGTATCTCCAGCAAAGAGTAAACCTTCTTCAGGAAAATAATAAGATAATGCGCCCGAAGTGTGACCAGGTGTTGAAAGAGCCAAAAGTGGGTGAGAACCAAAGAGAAGTTTTTCATCAGGTTGAAGTGTTTGATCAAGATGGTGAATCTTTTCTTTTTCTGCTTCTGGTCCGATAACCATAGCGTTGTATACTTGTTTTAATTCTTCCAATGCTTCTACATGGTCGTGATGATGATGAGTTACAAAAATAGTCTGAAGTGTCCAGTTACGGCGTTTTAAGGCGTCATGAATCGCTTCACCTTCAGGAGCATCAATTGCAGCTGTGTAGCCACTTTTTTCATCATGAATGAGTACACCAAAGTTATCTTTTCGACAAATAAACTGTTCAATCAACATGTTTTTCTCCTGAACAGTGTTTGGTGATGAATCTATAGAATAATATATAGTGGTGAATTTTTTTAAGAATCAGATTTGTCCTCTTCTGTGAAAAGTCCTTTTGAATGTTTCATAATGATAGGCATTTGGGTAAGCATAAAGAGGACTGTTAGGGGCATGACGCCAAATACTTTAAAACTTGTCCAAAAATTGTCGCTAAAATTACGCCAAATAATTTCATTCAAAAGGGCAAGAAAAACGAAAAAGAATGCCCAACGATAGGTAAGTTTTTGCCAGCCTAAATCATCAAGTTTTAATGTAGAATCAAGAGCATAACGTAAAAGTGGTTTTTTAAAACACATACCACCAAAAAGGATGAGCGCAAATAAGCTATTAATAATTGTTGGTTTCATTTTGATGAAAGTATCGTTGTGAAGCCAAAGAGTTAAAAATCCAAAGACTAGAACAAAGATTCCTGAAAGAAGAGGCATAATAGGAATTTGTCTTGCAAGGATCCATGATAAGCTTAGAGAAATAATAATCGCTATCATAAAAATAGCTGTTGCAGGGAAAATAGGTTTACTAAAATTTTGAAAAAATCCAATGTTTTTTATTAACCATTCTCCCTTATAATTGGCAAAAAAGAAGGCAACCAACGGACCCATTTCTAAGAGAAACTTTATGGTTGGTGAGAGAGGGGGGGTCTTATTGTTATTCATATTTTTTTCAGAATTATTGCGTGAATTAGAGTTAGATAAAGGCTGTTTCATGTATGTTTTCCTGCGATAGTTTCGGCAAAGTCAGAAGCAGAAAAAGGTTGAAGGTCTTCAATATTTTCTCCTATACCGATAAAATAAACGGGTAATTTATATTTTGCTGCTATAGCGACAAGAATTCCTCCTCGTGCGGTTCCATCTAGCTTTGTCATGACTAAACCATTAACACCAGCAATATCACGGAAAATTTCCACTTGGTTGAGTGCATTCTGTCCGGTAGTTGCATCAAGCGTTTGAAGGATTGTATGGGGTGCTTGGGGGGTGTGTTTTTTTAAAACACGAATAATTTTTGCCAACTCATCCATCAATTCAGATTTATTTTGTAAACGCCCTGCTGTATCAATAATTAATACATCGCTGTTTGCTTTTTTTGCTTTTTCATAAGCATCAAAGGCTAAGCTGGCGGCATCTGCACCCAATTTTGTCGAAATAACAGGAGAATCAGTACGTTTACCCCAAATATGCAATTGCTCAATAGCTGCGGCTCGGAAAGTATCACCAGCTGCAAGCATAACTTTTAATCCCCCTGCTGTTAATTTTGCTGCAAGTTTTCCGATTGTTGTCGTTTTTCCAGTTCCATTTACACCTACCAGCAAAATAACATGAGGTTTATAGCTGAGATCAAGCTCTAATGGAATTGCAACAGGTTCCAGAACTTTTTTGACCTCATCAGCTACAATAGTATGAATATCGTCTGGGGAAAGATCTTTTCCGTAACGACTGGAAGCTAAAGTATTTGTGATGCGTGTCGCCGTTTCTACTCCAAGATCAGCTTGGATAAGGATATCTTCGAGCTCTTGCAATGTATCTTCATCAAGTTTTCTTTTAACAAAGAGGTCGCCAATTGATCCGCTTAGGCGTTGTGAAGAAAGAGATAGACTTTTTTTAAGGCGCCCAAACCACGCTATCTTTTTTTGTTCAACAGAAGGTTCAGATAAAATTTCTTCATTCTTTTTTTCACGGATGTTGTCTGTGACAATAATTTTACCAGAAAGAGGAATTTTATCAGAATGGGATTCTAGAAATGGAGATTTTTTATCATATTTTGTAAGTGTTAACTCTCGATTTTTTGTTTGCTCTTCTTTTTCTGTGTATATAGAGATTTGGTTATTTTTTGTCCTTTCATTTTTGTCTTTATTTTCTTCCATTATATCGCTTTTATCAGGAATAGAAATCTGTTGTTTCATTTCCTGCTCTTGAGATTTGTTAAAAGAGAATATTTTTTTAATAAAAGATTTCGTCATAAGAATTTTCCTGCTCAAGCAGCGTTTAATTTTGGAAGGACAGCAATCAATTTATCGCCATCATGATCAACGATAAGGGCTTGAACAATTGTTCCTGCTTTTGCACCTTTAACTTGTACAAGAGTATAATCTTCTGTTCGTCCGATTTCATCTTTTTCAATGAGAACTGTTTGTAGACTGTTTTGCAAATGAGCAAGATGCTTTTGGTAAGCCTCTTCACCTGCTTTACGTAATTTTTCAGCACGCATCTTAACTATTTTACGGTTGATTTGTGGCATACGTGCGGCAGGTGTTCCTTCTCTTGGACTAAAGGGGAAGACATGGAGATGGGTTAAATTACAATCTTTGATTAAAACAAGACTGTTTTGAAACATCTCTTCTGTTTCTGTAGGAAAACCAGCAATTAAGTCGGCACCATAAACCATTGTAGGACGTTTGGCACGCAACTCTTGGCAAAATTGAATGGCATGTTCGCGTAAGTGTCGCCGTTTCATCCGTTTTAAAATCATATTATCACCTGCTTGCAAAGATAAATGCAAATGGGGCATGATCCTTGTTTCATAAGCTAAAAGATTAATGAGTTCTTCGTCTGCTTCAATAGAGTCAATAGATGAGAGGCGTAATCGCGCTAAGTCAGGGACATGATGCAAAATTGCTGAAGTTAATTTTCCTAGAGTAGCTTTTCCAGGAAGATCGTGGCCATAACTTGTAAGGTCAACACCTGTAAGGACAACTTCTTGGATACCCTCACCGATCAGCTTTTTAATTTGTTCTATGACAGCACCCATGGGAACAGAGCGAGATGGTCCTCGTCCATAAGGAATAATGCAAAATGTACAGCGATGATCACATCCATTTTGTACCTGTACAAAAGCGCGGGTGCGCTCTTGCATTGCACTGACCATATGTGGAGCAATTTTTTGTACTTCCATAATATCATTGACACGCACCTTTTCGGAATGGTTAATACCAAAATCAGGAAGTTGACGATAAGAATGGGCGTGAAGTTTATCTTCGTTTCCTAAAACGAGATCCACTTCTGTCATTGAGGCAAAATTTTGTGCTTCTGTTTGGGCTGCACACCCTGTTACAATGATACGTGCATGAGGATTTTCACGTCGTGCTTTGCGGATAGCTTGTTTTGCTTGTCGTACGGCTTCGGTAGTGACAGCACAGGTATTAAAGATAATAGCACCATCTTTAAGCTGATCTAGCCCTGAAGAAGTACTTTCTTTGCGAATGATTTCCGATTCGTAGCTATTAAGCCGACAACCAAAAGTTACAATTTCTATTGCCATCAGGAGTGATCCTTTTTGTAGCACCCTGTTAAAGGGCTTAAAAAACCACTAAATTGATATTTTATTGGTCCTGTCATAATAACGTGATCATCTTCTCGGTAAAAAATATTAAGTGTTCCCTTTGGTAAGTTTACATCAATATGGCGTTGTGTAAGACCACGACGATAAGCAGCCACTGCACTTGCACAGGCAGCACTTCCACATGCTTGTGTTAATCCTGCTCCTCGCTCCCATGTCCGTAAATTTAGACTTTTCTTTGACGTTATGCAAGCAATGGAAATATTGCACTGTTCGGGAAATAGGGGATCATGTTCAAGTTTTGGTCCATATTTTTCTAATGGAATATGTTGAATATCATTTTCAACAAAAAAGATAGCATGGAGATTGCCAATGGATATGAGACAAGCATCTTTTAGAGGACCAGCCGTAATTTCTACGTGATTGGTATCAACTATTTCACGTGAAACAGGCATCTCTTTTGCATTGAAATTTGGGCATCCCATATCAACAGAAATGAGATTATCGGTTTGATATGTCCCTTCAATAATTCCAGCGGGAGTTTCTAAACGAAATTTTTCACCAAAATTGTGATCTTTAAGCCATGCAACGACACAGCGGGTACCATTGCCACAAGCTTTAGCCATTGATCCGTCGGCATTCCATATTTCTATGCGGAAGTCGGCTTTTTTCTGGGTTGGTGTGTGGATAGCCATGATTTGATCAAAATGCATTTCGGGATCTGCTGACAAAGCAAGGATTGCTTGTAGTGTAAGAGCATGAGTGCTTTCACGCATATCAATAACAATAATTTGATTTCCAAGACCGTCCATTTTGCTAAATGGCGTTTTCATGAAACTTCTCTATTTCTAATGATTACTTATAAAGAAATATATGACTGAAAATCTTATAAATTTCTAGTCTTTAATAAAGATAAAATTGGGTACATAAATTATTTCGTTTAAAAATAAGTGATTTTAACCTGTTTTTTTTAATTTGTTAATTTATCTTTGTAACTATAACAAATATTCACTTAATTTTTTTTGTGAACTTATTTATTGTCGTGGGAGAGAGTACAGATATGTCGTTTTCAAAAATTTCGTTTTTCGTTGCACTATCAACTGTAATGCTTTTAGGGGGATGTTCAACAACACGGTTTGACAGTAATGACGGTAGTAACGCATTAGAAGTTTTTTATCCATCTCAACAAATGACAACATTGGAAGTGTCTGATCTGTCATCTACTTCTTCGTCGATATCTGAGGCAGCAAACGCTTCGATGTATGAAAAAGGAGATTCTCAGAGTGATGGACGAATGGCTAGTCTCGAATTGCCAAGTAATGCTACTGATTTATTTCCTGCAAGTGTTGCTGGTGTATGGAATCTTTCTATGGGGGGTAAAGTTTGTCGGATCGCAACGCCGCAAACAAAGTTTGGACAAGGGTACCGCGCTGGTCCTTTACACTGTCCAGGAATTGCTTCCCAAGTGAGATCGTGGGCTGTTAAAGGAAAAAGATTATATTTTTATAATAACTCTGGACGTGTTATCCTTGCTCTCTACTCTTCAAATGTTGATCGTTTTGAGGGACGTACACTTGATGATCATCCCGTTGTTTTAAGTCGTTAAATCATTTTTGATCGTTTATGAAAAACTAAGCTAGACGGGCAGATTCGTGAAAAGTATTTGTATTTTTCATTGAGAACGGTTTGAAAAAGGTTATTTGGATGATTCTCGTTTCAACACGTTATAAAGAGCTTGTCTCTAAAGGGGAGGTTTGTTTTGATCCCGCTCAATTAGCTATAACAGAATATTTTGACCATTTATTAAAAAAAATTGCGGAACAAAACATCTCTCGTCCTTGGACTTGGATATTTTGCTTTTTCTTTAATAGAATATTTAAGAGGAAAAAACAAAATATCTCTTGTGTTGTAAAACAAGGGGATGAAAAAGGTTCTTTTCAGGGGTTGTATGTTTTTGGTGAAGTAGGACGGGGCAAAACCATGCTGATGGATTTGTTCTTTTCTTGTTTGCCTAAAGGTCATAAAAAGCGTGCTCATTTTAATGATTTTATGACTGATGTGCATGAGCGTATTAATTTTTATCGTCAAGCATCTGGGGGTGAAAAGTTTAAACAAGATAATCCTATTTTAGCTGTTGCTGAAGATCTTGCACGAGAAGCAAAGGTACTTTGTTTTGATGAGTTTAGTGTAACAGATATTGCTGATGCTATGGTATTGGGGCGGCTTATTTCTGCTTTGTTTGATAAAGGAATTTTCTTTATTGCGACTTCAAATGTGGCGCCGGATAACCTTTATTATAACGGTTTAAATCGTGAACTCTTTTTGCCTTTTATTCAAGTTTTGAAAGCATATGTTCGTGTTGTTAATCTTGATGCAAAAACAGATTATCGTCTTGAAAAATCAAATCTACAGCCTGTGTATGTAGCACCTTTAGGGAAAAAAGCAGATGAATGCATGGATCAAGCATGGGCACTTGTATTGCAAGGACATAAGGAGATATCTGATGAGCTTTCTATAAAAGGGCGCCTTATTCCTATTCCGCGGGTTGGTGCAGGATGTGCACGCTTTGATTATGGAGATTTATGTGCAAAGCCTTTGGCAGCGGCTGAGTATTTGGTATTAGGGGAGAATTATCATACGATTTTTATTGATAATGTACCGGTCATGGATGATACATGTCGCAATGAAACAAAACGGTTTATTTTGCTTATTGATATTCTTTATGAGCGCCACATACGGTTATTTATGTCGGCTGCGGCAGAGGTGGGAGATTTGTATAAAGGGCATGCGCAGATTACGGAAACATTTGAATTTCAAAGAACACAGTCACGTCTTTTTGAAATGCAAAGCCACGATTATTTAAAACTTTGGGAAGAACATTTTCTTTTGAAGAAGAAGCATTGATTATACTTTTACCTTTACGTAAACTGTAAAAACAATAACTCTTTGAAATTAAAGAAATGTAATAATTCTGTTGTATTTTTTTAAAATTCACTTTATCGATACATCGTGATAATTTTCTAATAGTTGTTTCAGCGGAGGGTTGTTGTTTCTGTAAGGAGAAAAATTTGTAAATTTCATTTCTTTACTCCTTTTTATGATATTGTTTGAATATGGTTGAAGTCAAAAATATTCAGTATAGGGACGCTGATGGGTGTGCGCTGAATTATCTAAAAGTTAGGAAAAAATAAAATGGCACGGAAAAAAATAGCTCTCATTGGTTCAGGTATGATTGGTGGTACTTTAGCACATATTATTGGGCTTAAAGAGCTTGCTGATGTGGTCTTATTTGATATTGCAGAAGGTGTGCCACAAGGTAAGGCTCTAGATATCGCCGAATCTTCTCCCGTTGATGGTTTTGATATCAGTCTAAAAGGTGCTAATGCTTATGAAGCAATTGAAGGTGCTGATGTTGTTATTGTAACAGCAGGCGTTGCGCGAAAACCTGGTATGAGCCGTGATGAACTTTTGGGCATTAATTTAAAGGTTATGGAACAAGTTGGAGCTGGAATTAAAAAATACGCTTCTTCAGCATTTGTTATTTGTATTACCAATCCCCTTGATGCAATGGTGTGGGCATTGCAGAAATTTTCAGGTCTCCCTACACATAAAGTGGTTGGTATGGCTGGTGTTCTTGATTCAGCGCGTTTTCGTCATTTCTTATCTGAGGAATTTAAGGTCTCTATTAAAGATGTGACAGCGTTTGTTTTAGGGGGGCACGGTGATACAATGGTTCCTCTCGTGCGTTATTCAACAGTTGGTGGTATTTCTTTGCCTGATCTTATAAAGATGGGCTGGACAACACAGGAAAGAATTGATCAAATTATCCAGCGTACCCGTGATGGCGGTGCAGAAATTGTTGGTTTGTTAAAAACAGGTTCTGCTTATTATGCACCAGCAGCTTCTGCTGTTTCTATGGCTGAGGCCTATTTAAAGGACACTAAGCGTGTTGTGCCTGTTGCAGCTTATCTTTCAGGAGAATATGGGGTTAATGATACCTACGTTGGTGTTCCTGTTGTAATTGGTGCAGGTGGTGTTGAACGAGTCATTGAAATTGATCTTGATAAAGAAGAAAGAGGTGCTTTTGATCATTCAGTAAATGCAGTTAAAAAGCTTTGTGAAGCTTGTATTGCTCTTGTGCCTAGTCTCAAGTAAATTGAACAAGATTTAATTCATTAAAACTAAGTATTTAGAATATTAAAACTTTAGGATTAATAATGATCCATAAAAGAAAAGGACAAATGCATGAATATCCATGAGTATCAGGCCAAACGTCTGCTTCATGAATATGGAGCACCAATTGCAAATGGTGTTGCTGTTTATTCTGTTGAGCAAGCTGAAAAATGGGCGGAAAAATTGCCCGGACCTCTCTATGTGGTTAAAAGTCAGATACACGCTGGTGGTCGTGGTAAGGGTAAGTTTAAAGAACTTGGTCCTGATGCAAAGGGTGGTGTTCGGCTTGCAAAATCTGTTGAAGAAGTTGTTGCAAATGTTCAAGAAATGCTTGGTAAAACTTTGGTAACCAAACAAACGGGTCCAGAGGGTAAGCAGGTCAATCGTCTTTACATTGAGGATGGTGCTGATATTGAAAGGGAGCTTTATCTTTCACTTTTGGTTGATCGTAGCGTTGGTCGAATTGCTTTTGTTGTTTCAACAGAAGGTGGAATGGATATTGAAACGGTTGCTGAAGAGACACCAGAAAAAATATTCACGCTTCCCATTGATGCTGTAGAGGGTGTTACTTCGGTTGATTGTGCAAGACTTTGTGATGCATTGAAACTACAAAGTAGTGCGCGAGAAGATGGTGAAAAGCTTTTTCCGATTCTCTATAAGGCATTTTGTAAAAAAGATATGAGCCTTTTAGAAATCAATCCGCTTATTGTGATGAAAGATGGTCGTTTACGTGTTCTTGATGCAAAAGTTTCTTTTGATAATAATGCTCTGTTTCGTCATCCAGATATTTTAGAATTACGCGATCTTTCAGAAGAGGATCCAAAAGAAATTGAAGCATCAAAGCATGATCTTGCTTATGTTGCTCTCGAGGGTACGATTGGTTGCATGGTTAATGGTGCGGGTCTTGCTATGGCAACAATGGATATTATCAAACTCTATGGAGCTGAGCCTGCAAATTTTCTTGACGTTGGTGGTGGAGCGTCAAAAGAAAAGGTGACAGCTGCTTTTAAAATTATTACGGCCGATCCAAATGTTAAGGGCATTTTGGTTAACATTTTTGGTGGTATTATGCGTTGTGATGTCATTGCTGAAGGTGTGGTTGCTGCTGTTCGTGAGGTTGGTTTAAAGGTTCCCTTAGTTGTTCGTCTTGAAGGCACTAATGTTGAGCAGGGTAAAGCAATTATTAATGAAAGTGGTTTGAATGTTATTCCTGCTGATGATTTAGATGATGCTGCCCAAAAAATTGTTGCAGCCGTGAAGGGAGCTTAAGCTATGTCGATTCTTGTGAATAAAGAGACAAAAGTTCTAGTTCAAGGGCTTACAGGAAAAACAGGAACATTTCATACAGAACAGGCGCTTGCTTATCATGATACGCAAATGGTTGGGGGTGTTAATCCTAAAAAGGGTGGAGAAACATGGGAAGGTTCAAAAGGCGAAACTCTTCCTATCTTTGCTAATGTTGCAGAAGCAAAGGAAAAAACAGGCGCGGATGCTTCTGTTATTTATGTTCCTCCTGCAGGGGCTGCGGCAGCTATTATAGAGGCTATTGAAGCTGAAGTTCGTTTAATTATCTGTATTACGGAAGGTATTCCCGTTATGGATATGGTTAAAGTGAAGGCGCGATTAGAAAACTCAAAGTCTCGTCTTATTGGTCCTAATTGTCCTGGTATTCTTACACCAAATGAATGTAAAATTGGTATTATGCCTGGTTCTATTTTTAGAAAAGGTTCTGTTGGGGTTGTTTCGAGGTCGGGAACTTTAACTTATGAAGCCGTTTTTCAAACGAGTCAGGAAGGTCTCGGGCAAACAACTGCGATAGGGATTGGTGGCGACCCTGTTAAGGGCACTGAATTTATTGATGTGTTGGAAATGTTTTTAGCGGATGATGAAACTCAGTCTATTGTTATGATTGGGGAGATTGGTGGTTCTGCTGAAGAAGAAGCAGCACAGTTTCTGCAAGATGAAGCAAAAAAAGGTCGTAAAAAACCAGTTGTTGGCTTTATTGCTGGCCGTACAGCTCCTCCAGGACGTACAATGGGACATGCTGGTGCTGTTATTTCTGGTGGTAAAGGTGGAGCAGAAGATAAAATTGCGGCAATGGAATCAGCAGGGATTCGAGTGTCTCCTTCACCATCACAGATAGGTAAGACTTTGATGTCAGTTTTGAAGGGCTAAAAGAAAATTTCACCTGAATAAGAAAAAATTCTTAGATTCAGGTGAAAAAACTTGAGTATAAAAAGGTAAAACTTTTTTGAATGTTTGAATCATTGCTTGTTTTGTAAGCATTTAAAGGTCGAAAAGAGATATAAGGAGACGGAATAGATGTTCCGGAGAGGTATATGGCAAGGCAGGACGAAATAAATAGCCTTTTTGCACAGACATCATTTCTTTATGGTGGCAATGCGGATTATATAGATCAACTTTATGCTCAATATGAAAAAGATCCTACCAGTGTTGATTCACAGTGGCGTGCTTTTTTTGAAGGACTTCATGATAATAAAGAAGATGTTCTCAGAAATGCTGAAGGGGCAACATGGCAAAGTGATCATTGGCCAGTAAAGGCAAATGGAGAATTGGTTTCTGCTCTTGATGGTGATTGGTCTTCTCTTGAAAAATATCTTGGTGATAAATTAAAGGAAAAAGCAATAACAGGTGCTGCACAAAAGGGAAAAACTTCCAGTGAGCAAGATATTATTCGTGCAACACGTGATTCCGTTCATGCAATTATGATGATTCGTGCGTTTCGAGCACGGGGGCATCTTCGTGCGCGGCTTGACCCTCTTCAATTGGCCGAAAAACAAGAAGATTATAAGGAACTTTCTCCAGAAGCTTATGGTTTTACTCCAGCTGATTACGAGCGTCCCATTTTTATTGATAATGTTTTAGGGTTGGAATATGCAACTATTCCACAAATGCTTGAAATTCTCAACCGTACATATTGTTCAACAATCGGTGTGGAATATATGCATGTTTCTGATCCGGTTCAGAAAGCATGGCTTCAAGAACGCATTGAAGGGCGAGATGAAAAAATTTCTTTCACACAACAAGACAAGAAAGCTATCCTGAAAAAGCTTATTCAGGCAGAAGGATTCGAACAGTTTTTAGACACTAAATATAAAGGTACAAAGCGTTTTGGACTCGATGGTGGTGAGGCGCTGATTCCCGCTCTTGAACAGATTATCAAATGTGGTAGTGCTTTAGGGGTACAGGAAGTTATTTTAGGAATGGCACATCGTGGTCGTTTAAATGTTCTTTCACAAGTTCTTGCCAAGCCGCATAGGGCTATCTTTCATGAATTCAAAGGGGGATCTTATAAGCCTGATGATGTGGAGGGATCCGGTGATGTCAAATATCATTTGGGAACTTCAGCTGATCTTGAATTTGATGGTAAAAAAGTTCATTTATCGCTGTTGGCCAATCCATCTCATCTTGAGATTGTTGATCCGGTTGTTATGGGAAAAGCACGTGCTAAACAAGATCAACTTATGGGACTTGCACATACTGATTTACTCTCATTAAGTGAGCGTTCAAAAGTGATGCCATTGCTTATTCATGGTGATGCTGCTTTTGCGGGACAAGGCGTTATCCAAGAAACTTTTGGTCTTTCAGGTCTTAAAGGTTATCGTGTTGCAGGCTCACTTCATGTTATTATCAATAATCAGATTGGTTTTACAACATCTCCACGTTTTTCACGTTCTTCGCCTTATCCATCAGATGTTGCAAAAATGATTGATGCACCAATTTTCCATGTGAATGGTGATGATCCTGAGGCAGTTGTTTTTGTTGCCAAAATAGCAACAGAGTTTCGCCAAATTTTCCATAAACCGGTGGTTATTGATATGTTTTGTTATCGCCGTTATGGGCATAATGAAGGTGATGAGCCTTCCTTTACGCAACCGCTTATGTATAAAGCAATTCGTAATCATAAAACAACACTTCAACTTTATAGTGACCAATTGGTAGCAGAAGGGGTGATTTCTTTAGAAGAGATTGAGCAACAAAAAAAATTATGGCGCGATAAGCTTGAAGGTGAATTTGAAGCAAGTGCTTCTTATAAGCCTAATAAAGCTGATTGGCTTGATGGAAGCTGGACGGGACTCAAAGCTTTTAGTAGTTCTGATGAACAACATTCTAGAACAACCGGTGTTGAATTAAAAATTTTAAAGGAAATTGGTCAGAAAATTGTCGAAATTCCGGCAGATTTTCACGTTCACAAAACCATTCAACGTTTTTTAAATAATCGTGCTAAAATTTTCGAAACCGGTGAGGGTGTTGACTGGGCAACCGCTGAAGCTCTAGCTTTTGGTTCTCTTTGTTTGGAAGGAGCACCGGTTCGTCTTTCCGGTGAGGATGTTGAACGGGGAACTTTTTCACAACGTCATTCAGTTCTTTATGACCAAGAAAATGAGGCGCGTTATATTCCTTTGAATCATTTACAAAAAGGGCAAGCGCTTTATGAAGTTGTTAATTCTATGCTTTCTGAAGAAGCTGTTCTTGGTTTTGAATATGGATATTCTCTTGCTGAACCACGAGGATTAACACTTTGGGAAGCACAATTTGGTGATTTCTCTAATGGTGCACAGGTCATTTTTGATCAATTTATCTCATCCGCGGAGCGTAAGTGGCTTCGTATGTCTGGTCTTGTGTGTTTATTGCCTCATGGTTTTGAAGGGCAAGGGCCGGAGCATTCTTCTGCACGTTTAGAACGGTTTCTTCAACTTTGTGCGGAAGATAATATGCAGGTTGCTAATTGTACAACCCCTGCAAATTATTTTCATATTTTGCGTCGACAAATTAAGCGTGACTTCCGTAAGCCATTGATTTTGATGACACCGAAATCACTTTTACGTCATAAGCGCGCTGTTTCTCTTCTCAATGAAATGGGGCCAGAAACAAGTTTCTGTCGTGTGTTGCTTGATGATGCAGAATGTCTCAAAGATTCTGTCATTAAGTTGCAGAAAGATAATAAAATTCGCCGTGTCGTTCTTTGTACTGGTAAGGTTTATTACGACCTTTATGAAGAACGTGAAAAAAAGGGTATTGATGATGTTTACCTCCTTCGTGTTGAACAACTTTATCCTTTCCCTGCTAAAGTTTTGGTGAATGTGTTGTCGCGCTTTTTGCAGGCGGAAGTTTTTTGGTGCCAAGAAGAACCAAAAAACATGGGGGCTTGGTCATTTATTGAGCCTTATTTGGAATGGGTTTTGACGCATATTAATGCGCAATATTCACGTGCTCGTTATGCAGGACGTCCTGCGAGTGCGTCACCGGCCTCTGGGTTAATGGTGAAACACCTTGAACAACTGGCTGCGTTTCTTAAAGACGCGTTAGGTTCTTAATTTATTACTACTCTGATGTATGGAAAAATATTATGACTACTGAAATTCGTGTTCCTACTTTGGGCGAATCGGTTACCGAAGCAACGATTGGCAAATGGTTTAAAAAACTTGGCGAAGCTGTCGCTATGGATGAGCCTTTGGTTGAATTAGAAACTGATAAGGTGACCGTTGAAGTTCCTTCTCCTGTTGCGGGAAAATTATCTGAAATCATTGCAAAAGAAGGCGATACGGTTGAAGTAAATGCTCTTTTAGGAGTGGTGGAAGCTGGAGAAGCTGGTGTCTCCCAATCATCTTCACCTTCTGCTACACTTGTTCCAGCGGCTTCATCTGAATCAGAGAAGCCTGCTTCGAGCAGTACAATGCCTCCTTCTCCTTCAGCAGCAAAATTGATGGCTGAAAATAATGTTGCAAAAAGCGATATTTCAGGTTCTGGAAAACGTGGACAAATTCTTAAAGAAGATGTTCTTGGTGGATTAAAACAAAGTACAAATGCCTCTACACCCTCTTCTTCTGCGACGAGTTCTTCGGCAGCTCCTGTCCAAGAAACACGTGAAGAGCGGGTTCGTATGACGAAATTGCGTCAAACAATTGCTCGCCGTCTTAAAGATGCACAAAATGTAGCAGCAATGTTAACCACATTTAATGAGGTTGATATGTCAGCGGTGATGGATTTGCGCAAGCGTTATAAGGACCTTTTTGAAAAGAAACATGGTGTTAAACTTGGTTTTATGGGCTTTTTTACCAAAGCTGTTTGTCATGCATTAAAAGAACTTCCTGCTGTTAATGCCGAGATTGATGGGACAGATATTGTTTACAAAAACTATGTCAATGTTGGAATTGCTGTTGGAACGGATAAAGGGCTTGTTGTTCCAGTAGTGCGAGATGCAGATCAAATGTCATTGGCAGAGATTGAAAAAGAGATTGGTCGTTTGGGGCGTCTTGCGCGTGATGGAAAATTAGCCGTTTCTGATATGCAAGGGGGAACTTTTACCATTACCAATGGTGGTGTGTATGGATCGTTGATGTCAACACCGATTTTGAATGCACCACAGTCTGGTATTTTGGGAATGCATGCGATTAAAGAGCGAGCAATGGTTGTTGAGGGCCAAGTTGTGATCCGCCCCATGATGTATTTAGCGCTTTCTTATGATCACCGTATTGTGGATGGGCAAGAAGCTGTAACTTTCCTTGTGCGTGTTAAGGAAAGCTTAGAAGATCCGGAACGCCTTGTTCTTGATTTGTAAAATACAGTTTTCAGGATGAAAGGAGAAACGGATGTCTTATGATGTGGCTGTGATCGGAGCAGGTCCAGGTGGTTATGTAGCAGCAATAAAGGCTGCACAACTAGGACTTAAAGTAGCGATTATTGAAAAGCGTACAACATTAGGAGGAACATGTCTCAACGTTGGTTGTATTCCTTCTAAAGCGTTGTTGCATGCTTCAGAAGTGTTTTCTGAAACCCAGCATGGTTTTGAAACACTTGGTATTTCTATTGGCAAATCTAAGCTTAATCTTGAACAAATGATGGTTCATAAGAAAGCTGTGGTGACAGCCAATACAAGTGGCGTTTCTTTTTTGATGAAAAAAAATAAAGTTGATACTTTTTTGGGGACAGCTAAAATTTTGAGTGCGGGTCATGTGGAAGTTGTTGCCAGAGATGGTAATAAACAAACAATTGAAACAAAAAATATTATTATTGCTACGGGCTCAGAGAGTTCAGGCATTCCAGGTGTGAATGTTGAAATTGATGAAAAGACTATTGTTTCTTCTACGGGAGCCCTTTCACTTGAAAAAGTACCAGAGCATATGATTGTAGTGGGTGCTGGTGTTATTGGTTCAGAACTTGGATCAGTTTGGAGCCGTTTAGGTGCTAAAGTTACCATTATTGAGTATCTTAATAAAATTTTGGGCTCAATGGATGGTGAAGTTTCACGGCAATTTCAGAAATTAATGGAAAAACAGGGGATAGAATATAAGACGGGAACAAAGGTGACAGCTGTTACACAATCTGGCTCAACTGCTCAGGTGACTTTTGAAGCCGTCAAAGGTGGTGCAGCTGAAACTTTAGAGGCTGATGTTGTGCTTATTGCTACTGGACGTTCTCCGTATACGGAGGGGCTTGGCTTAGGGGAGGCTGGTGTTCAGTTAGATGAACGCGGATTTATTGCAATTGATGCCCATTGGCAGACGAATGTTCCAGGAATTTATGCGATTGGTGATGTCGTAAAAGGGCCAATGTTAGCGCATAAAGCAGAGGAAGAAGGCGTTGCTGTGGCAGAAATTTTGGCAGGTCAAAAAGGGCATGTTAATTTTGATGTTATTCCTAGTGTTGTTTATACACAGCCGGAAATTGCTAGTGTAGGAAGGACAGAAGAAGAGCTAAAAACTGCTGGTATTGAATATAATGTTGGCAAATTTCCTTTTATGGCTAATGGTCGTGCTCGTGCAATGCAAAAGAGTGATGGGTTCGTTAAAATCCTTTCTGATAAAAAAACAGATCGGGTATTAGGGGGGCATATTCTTGGATTTGGTGCTGGTGAAATGATCCATGAAATTGCAGTTTTAATGGAATTTGGTGGTTCATCAGAAGATCTGGGGCGTTGTTGCCATGCACATCCTACCTTATCAGAAGCCGTGCGTGAGGCAGCTTTGGCAACATTTGCTAAACCACTTCATATTTAAAAAGCTTTTAAAAAGTACATTTTAAAAGTCATAGGAGGCAGAAAATATTTGTGAAGCATACAACAACATTTTAAAACTTTAAAAAGGAATACAACCAATTGTATTGAAATATTCCGTTTGTTGTATGCTTTTCTATAATTATTGTTTTAAAATTCAGTTGTGTAGTTTTTATTGATTATCCTGTTGTGTATTATTGTTTAGAGCGGTGGTGTTTGTTTGGTTTATGTAAAGTTTTACATATGGGGTGGTTTTTATACTATTATAAAATATTTAGGATAGGGTTCTGAGCCTATTTGCGTGCTTTGTTTTAAGAACACATCTCTCAAAATGCGCAAACCTATTTCACGATGGTGCTCGTGAATGGTATAGCTGTAAAGTTCCTCTTGAAATATATAAAATTCATTCAAATTGTTATAAGACCTATTTGTGCATCATCATCTTTATGTTTAGTAAAAGTATACGCTGACATTATAATGCACTTTTTCAGTTCTCAATATTACTAAAGCTCTTTATTATTTGAGAGTTTTTATAAGAGAAATTTTTACTCACACGCTCGCTTTGTTTGTGATGTGCAGGAAAAAGATATTAATTGATTCAATGTGAGGGAGTTTGTGATAAGAGAATCTTATAATATTCAGCGTTATGAATCAAGTTGAAAGTGATATTTATTGTTATAAATCAATGTGTTATATATGATAATGAATCATATGAAGAGAGAAGCCAAGAGGAATTCGCTCAAAGAAATTGAATTGTTTAATGATTGGTGTGGGTTAAGGATATTTGTCATTTAAGATGAAGAGGGGAGGGATTGAATATTCTACAAAATACCACTCTTTTTTAAAAGAGCGGTATTTTTATATCTTTTCTTTATCACACTATCTTTTTGATGATAATGACAAGTTATACAGTGTGATTAAATTAGTTTTTGCTTCTCTGTTTTTCTTGATCATTGCTTGTTATGTCTTAGAAAGATGATATGTTTCTTCTTTAAGGTTGTTAAGAAATCGTAATGTTGCCAAAATATAACGAATAACTAAAATTTTTTTGAAAACCATAATTACATGAGAATATTAAGTTTGTTTTCATTGGGCAGTTTTCTGATAACTTAAAAAATCAAGCATATGCTTTCTATAGGTATAAATTTAAAATTCTAATTTTTTATCCTCTTGTTGTTCTCTTATAAAAGTGGGAAGCCCCATACGATCAAGATATTTAAGGAAAGGGCGGGGTGGTAATTCCTCTACATTGACCATAGTCTTAACATCCCATTCGCCTGTAGCAATGAGAAGGGCTGTAGCAGCAGCTGGTACGCCAGCGGTATAGGAAATGCCTTGTGCTCCAGTTTCATGAAAAGCTTGTTTGTGATCGGCTATATTATAGATAAAAATTTCTCGCAGGTGTCCATCTTTTTCGCCTTTAATAAGATCTCCGATACAGGTTTTTCCTGTGTAGTCTGGGGCGAGAGAGGAAGGGTCGGGTAAGACGGCTTTCACGACTTTCAAGGGCACGACTTCTTGACCTTCCGCCGTTTTAATCGGTTGTTCGGATAAGAGTCCGAGGTTTTTTAGAACCGTAAAAACAGTGATATAACGTTCACTAAATCCCATCCAGAAACGGACATTCTCCACATCGAGATTTTTCGATAATGAATGAATTTCATCATGCCCTGTCATATAGGCTTTTTGTTTTCCAACAATGGGGAGATCCCATTCATGGCTGATTTCAAACATTTTATTGGAAGTCCATTTTTTATTTTGCCATGACCATACTTGTCCTGTAAATTCACGGAAGTTAATTTCTGGATCAAAATTTGTAGCAAACCAACGCCCATGATTTCCGGCATTAATATCAATAATATCAATATCTGTGATTTTATCAAAATAATTATCGCGCGCTAATGCTGCATAGGCATTCACTACACCTGGGTCAAAACCTGCTCCTAAAATAGCGGTTATACCAGCTTTTTCACATTCTTGACGCCGAGGCCATTCATAATTGCCATACCAAGGAGGTGTTTCACAAATTTTCAAGGGGTCTTCATGGATCGCTGTATCGATATAAGCGCATTTGGTTTCAATACAAGCTGAAAGAACAGACATATTAAGAAAGGCAGAACCAACATTAATGACAATTTCGCATTTGGTCTTTTGGATGAGCTTTATAGTTTCTTCTACATTCATGGCATTGAGCGAATGGCTTTTGAGAACACCCTGTTCTTTCATTGTGTTTTTTTCTTTAATAGAAGCAATGATGGCTTCACATTTTTTGAGTGTTCGTGAAGCAATATGAATTTCACCAAGAATATCGTTGTTTTGAGCACATTTGTGTGCAACAACTTGTGCAACACCTCCAGCACCAATAATGAGAACATTTTTTTTCATTGTAGGTTCATCTCCTTTTTAATACTGTTGTATGACGTTTTTATGGTTGATCTTTATGAAAGACTTTCCTGATAGTCGTTATAGCTGAATTGGCGTTGAAGTGTTAATGTACCATCGCACTCTTTGAGAACAATAGCAGGCATTGTAACGCCATTAAACCAGTTTTTCTTGACCATTGTATAACCTGCTGCATCCTGAAAAGACAGCCGATCGCCTATTTTAAGAGGTTTTTGAAATTGAAATGTTCCAAAAATATCGCCGGCAAGACAAGATTTTCCACAAATCATAATTTCGTGTGGTCCTTGATTGGGTTCTAATTTGGCATTTTCACGATAAATGAGAAGATCAAGCATATGTGCTTCAATTGAGCTGTCAACGATGGCAAGATTCTTTTCATTATACAATGTGTCAAGAACACTGACTTCTAATGTGGTGCTTTTGGTGATAGCAGCTTCTCCTGGTTCTAGAAAAAGAGTAACACCATGGGTTTTAGAAAATTGTTTTAAACGTTTTGCGAAAGATTCTAAAGGATAATTTTCAGCTGTAAAATGGATTCCGCCACCAAGGCTTATCCAGTCAACCGCAGCGAAAAGTTCTGCAAATTTTTCTTCCATGTGATTCAGCATTTGGTTAAAAAGATTAAAATCAGCATTTTCGCAATTGTTGTGGATCATTAGGCCATTTATGAGGGGTAGAACTTCTTTTATAGCGCTTTGATTGGTTTCGCCTAAGCGGCTAAAAGGGCGGGAGGGATTGGCAAGATCAAAATTGGATGCGCTGATTCCTGGATTTAACCTCAAACCCCGTAGGATGGTTTTGCTAGCGTTAGAAAAACGTTGAAGCTGTTGGATTGAGTTAAAGATAATTTTGTCTGCATAGCTACAGGCTTCATCAATTTCATGATCGGCCCAAGCAACCGAATAGGCATGTGTTTCTTTGCCAAATTTTTCTCTTCCTAAACGCAGTTCATAAAGGGATGATGATGTGGTTCCATCCATGAACTCGGACATTAAATCAAAAACACTCCATGTAGCAAAACATTTCAAAGCAAGTAAAATTTTAGCTCCAGACATTTCCCGTAAACGAGAAATTGTTTGCATGTTTTTGATGAGTTTCGATTTGTCTATAAGGTAGTAGGGGGTTTTTATCATCATTTATTCATTCTTTTTTGAAGGATCTTATTACCAAGATCAACGTTTAGTACAAAGAGTAACAGAATGTCTCAAGAAAAAAGAGTCTTAAGAAAAGAATCTGTTTCTGTCTAGAAAGAGAAAGGCTTTCTGTAATTACTGTTGTTTATTATTTTGAGTTTTGCGTTATGAGTATGAAAAAAAAATTATATTATGCTTTAGCTTTTGTATTGGTTAGCAGTTTTTTCATTATAACAACTACTCTTGTTAATTGGGGGCAAAATAGGAGTGATGCTAAAGCCAAACTGGTTACTCAGACTTCTGTCCAAGATAGTTCGGTGCCTTTGATTTTTACGGGGCGTAGAGAACTTAATGGTTTTAAAGGTTATCGTCATTATCGGCGTGGTTATCGTAAATATAGTGATAATTGGTGGTATCCTGAAGTGGCATTTGTTACGTCACCGCACTTAAGCACAAAAAGCGCATCATTAAAAGCTGTACCAGATGCTAAAAAAGTGTTTTTAACGTCTTCTTCGGAAAAATTAGAAAAAAAAGAGCCATGGATGCTTAAACAACATATTGAATCTTGCCGTGCGCGTTATCGCTCTTATAATAAAAATGATAATAGTTTTCAGCCTTTTCATGGGGGGCGTAAACAGTGTTTATCACGCTTTTTTAAAGGATAGAAATTATTAAATAAATTTTTAATTGCTTCTTGTCGTGGGCGTTATTGTTCTTACAATAAAGAGAAAACTTGCGTGGTGCGCAGCATTTTCATGAAAGCGTTTTTTTTGAAAAATTTAAATACTTTTAAGTTTTATTAAATCTTATTATCATTAAGTGTGGAATGGGGGGTGAGGATATAAGTTTTTGTTTTGTCGATGACAAAATATTAAGGACAGGATGGAGTTGAAAGAATGACAACACGGGAAGCAATGTTGATATTGCTCGTTTTGCTTCCCTTTGGTGGAAGTGCTATCATTGGCTTTTTTCGCTCGACAGCAAAAAATAATGAAGCATGGTTTGCTGGGATTGTTGCACTTTTCTGTCTTATTTTTACAATAATGCTTTATCCGGAAGTTCGCGGAAACCACGTAGTGCGTTTAGATATTTCTTGGCTTCCAGAATGGGGGAGCGATTTGATTCTCCGTATAGATGGTTTGTCGTGGCTTTTTTGCTTGCTCATTACAGGAATTGGGTTGCTTGTTGTCATTTATTCACGTTATTACATGGATCCAGCAGATTCTGTACCGCGATTTTTTTCCTTTTTTTTGGCCTTTATGGGATCAATGACGGGAATAGTCTTATCAGGTAATCTCGTCTTTTTGGTTATTTTTTGGGAACTCACCAGCATTTTTTCTTTTTTGTTGATCGGCTATTGGTATCATAATGCAAGTGCGCGTGAGGGTGCGCGTATGGCTCTAACGATCACAGGTTTTGGCGGTTTTGCACTTTTTATTGGGGTTTTATTGATCGGGTATATTGTTGGCAGTTTTGATTTGGATAAAGTGCTGCAGTCTGGAGATATGATCCGGTCAAGTTCTCTTTATAGTCCTGTCCTTATTTGTATTTTATTGGGGGGATTAACAAAAAGTGCGCAGTTTCCCTTTCATTTTTGGCTGCCCAATGCGATGGCTGCTCCAACCCCTGTATCGGCTTATTTGCATTCAGCAACCATGGTAAAAGCGGGATTGTTTTTGCTTGTTCGTTTATGGCCTGTGCTTTCTGGGACAGAATCTTGGTTTTGGCTGGTTGGCTTTTCAGGACTCTCTACATTGCTGCTTGGTGCCTATTTTTCCATGTTTCAGCAAGACTTGAAAGGGCTGCTTGCTTATTCAACTATTAGTCATCTTGGATTGATTACCACGCTTTTAAGCCTTGGTAGTCCACTTGCTTGTGTTGCAGCGATCTTCCATATGGCTAATCATGCTACTTTTAAAGCTTCTTTATTTATGGCTGCTGGTATTATTGATCACGAGACGGGAACACGTGATATGCGTAAATTGTCAGGGCTTTATCGCTCTATGCCTATTACAGCAACTCTCGCTTTAGTTGCAAGCGCAGCGATGGCTGGAGTTCCTTTGTTGAATGGTTTTTTATCGAAAGAGATGTTTTTTGCTGAAGCTGTTGAAACGCATATGGAATCATGGCTCGATTGGATTGCACCTTATGTAGCAACGCTGGCTAGTCTGTTTAGTGTAACCTATTCTATACGCTTTATTCATGGCGTTTTTTTGGGACCAAAACCTGTCAATTTACCCAAAACTCCCCATGAACCACCGCATTTCATGCGTTTACCAATGGAGCTTTTGGTGTTTATTTGTTTAGCAGTTGGTATTTTTCCTAATTTAACAATAGGACCTATTTTAGATAACGCGGTTGTGTCTGTTTTAGGATCAATGACAATCCCTTATAGTTTAGCTGTTTGGCATGGGTTTAATACTCCATTAGTGATGAGTTTTGTTGCGTTATTAGGAGGCGGATTACTCTACGCTGTCGGGCACCGTTATTTTTTATCCTGTGATGATGGAGCGCCTTTTTTTCGTCACTTAAATGGACCGCGTATTTTTGAACGCATTCTCGTGATTATTTCTTGGAAATGGGCACGTGCGGTGGAATCTATTTTGTCAACACGTCGTTTGCAGATACAGTTGCACTGGATTTTTTGGGTGTGTTTTGCATTTGTTGGTCTTTTACTTTGGTGCGATGGTTTTATTTCAGCGGGGGCGTTACCGCTTTTCCCAGTTGATATTCCCTTTCTCGCTCTTTGGTTAGTTGGCGGATTATGTGCACTTTTAGTTGCTTGGCAAGCGAAGTTTCATCGTCTTGCATCACTCATGTTGTTGGGGGGAGCTGGTTTGATGACTTGTGCAACCTTTTTATGGCTTTCTGCTCCTGATTTAGCAATAACACAATTAGTTGTTGAGGTTGTTACAGTCGTCTTATTATTGCTTGGTTTACGGTGGTTGCCTAAACGTTTGCATAATCCTACACCAACGCCTGTTCGTTTTTTCGTGCGCTTGCGTCGTATCCGTGATTTTATCATAGCCCTTGTGGGAGGTGCTGGTGTAGCATGGCTCTCTTTTGCAGTGATGACACGTCCTCAAGGTACGACGATTTCTGATTTTTTTCTCACCAAGGCTTACTCTGATGCTGGTGGTCGCAATGTTGTGAATGTGTTGTTGGTTGATTTCCGTGGTTTTGATACTATGGGAGAAATTGTCGTTTTGGGTGTTGTATCACTCACTGTTTTTGCCCTTTTACGGCGGTTTCGTCCTGCCCCTGAAAGTATTGATGCACCTTTTCAGCAACGTGTCCAGAAAGCCTTTGATATGGCACAGCCTAATCGAAATGTGGGAGATACAGTGTTGAATTATTTAGCTGTTCCTGCTGTTATTATGGGTTGGCTCTTTCCGATTATTATCGCTTTTGCTATTTATTTATTTATGCGAGGGCATGATCTGCCAGGAGGTGGATTTGTCGGTGGTGTTACTTTGGCGATAGGATTTATTTTACAATATCTTGCACGCGATATTCGGTGGGTGGAAACGCATTTGAGAGTTTTACCTTTGCGTTGGATGGGCTTTGGTTTATTGTTGTCAGTCGTAACGGGGATGGGCTCTTGGTTTTTTGGATATCCTTTTTTAACATCCTTTTTTCGATATATTCATTTTCCGTTAATTGGAAAAGTTCCCATGGCATCTGCTTTTTTGTTTGATTTTGGTGTGCTTTCTCTTGTGTTAGGAGCAACTGTTCTCATTTTAATTGCACTTGCACACCAGTCAATTCGGAGTTACCGAATCGGTAAGAAACCTGTTTTGAAAGAGAAGGAAAATTAATGGAAATTGTTCTTTCTTTAGGTATTGGTATTCTTGTTGGATCAGGAATTTGGCTTATTTTACGTCCACGCACTTTTCAAGTCATTCTTGGTTTGTCTTTGATTTCCTATGGTGTCAATCTTTTTATGTTTTCAATGAGTAGACCGCGTAGTAATGCCGCTCCAATTGTTGATCCTACTACTGTTATTAATCCAGCTAATTATGTCGATCCTCTTCCTCAAGCCTTGGTTTTAACTGCGATTGTGATTGGTTTTGCAACGACAGCTTTATTTTTAGTTATTCTCTTGGTTTCACGCGGTTTAACGGGTTCAGATCACGTTGATGGACGTGAGGTGCAGTGATGGAAGTAGGGGTGCACCATCTCCTTATTTTGCCTATTCTTTTGCCGTTAATCACTGGAGCACTTCTTCTTTTTTATGATGAACGGCGTTCGAAATTTAAATCATTGATTAGTCTTTTTTCGGCGGGATTGTCGGTCGTTATTGCTGTTTTACTGATTATACGTACTCTTGAAATAGCGCCGGCTTGCGATGTTTATCGGCTTGGCAATTGGCTCTCTCCCTTCGGAATTGTTTTGGTCCTTGATCGTTTAAGCGCCATGATGCTTTTACTTTCAAGCTTATTGGTGACTAGCGTACTGGTTTTTGCGCGGGCTCATTGGTACAAAGCGGGTTCTCATTTTCAGTCACTGATGCAATTTTTCATGGTTGGAATGAACGGCGCTTTTTTGACCGGTGATTTATTTAATTTATTTGTATTTTTTGAAGTTATGTTAACGGCTTCCTATGGGCTTGCTTTGCATGGTTCTGGTCAGACACGCGTGCGTGCAGGGTTGCATTATGTTGTGGTTAATCTTGTTGCTTCATTACTTTTTTTAGTTGGTACAGCACTTATTTATGGAGTCGCTGGTACTCTTAATATGGCCGATTTGGCTGTTAAAATAAAATATATATCTTCTACAGATATTGTTTTGTTCGAAATAGGTGTTGCACTTCTAGGTATTGCTTTTTTGCTTAAGGCTGGTATGTGGCCGCTTAATTTTTGGTTGGTGCCAACTTACAGCGCGGCAGTAGCGCCCGTTGGAGCTTCTTTTGCACTTTTGAGCAAGGTGGGTATTTATATTATTTTACGTTTAACGCTGCTGTGGTTTGGTCCTGAAAGTGAATATTTTAACCATTTTGGTCATACGGTTTTGTTTTATGGTGGGCTTGCCACTTTGATTTTTGGTTTTATTGGGGTATTGGCGAGCCAAGTTTTGGTGCGTTTGGCAGCTTATAGTGTTCTTGTCTCTTCTGGTACATTGTTGGCAGCAATAGGGATTGGCAATGCAGCACTGACAGCAGGTGCACTTTTTTATATTGTTTCTTCAACTTTAGCACTGGGAGCTTTTTTTCTTTTGGTAGAGTTGGTTGAACGCTGTCAAGATGTGGCTGCTAATGTTCTGGCTGTCACAATGGAGGTTTATGGTGATGATGAAGAGGAGGAAGAAGATGAAGTTGGCACATATCTCCCTGTAACCTTGGCAATTCTTGGGGCTTGTTTTGGTATCTGTGCCATTTTGATTATTGGATTGCCACCTTTTTCTGGTTTTGTTGCTAAACTTATGATGTTCATGGCAGTTTTAAACCATAGTAGAGAGGATTTTTTTGCCTCTCTTCCGGTTTATCATGATTGGCTTTTTGTGGTTTTTGTCACCCTCTCAGGTTTTGCAGCTTTGATTGCACTGACACGAACGGGGATTCGAACTTTTTGGGTTTCTCTTGAAGGTCGCGTTCCCCGTGTGCAGGTGATAGAATTTGCGCCTATTGCTGTTCTTCTTGCCTTGTGTTTTCTTATAACAATTGTAGCCGGTCCTGTTAGTCATTATATGTCTGAAACTGCTAAGACTTTGTATGAACCTCAGAATTATATTGGGAGCGTTTTAACGGATTTTTCTCTCGAAAAGAGGGAGATGAATAAATGAATCGTTTTTGTCCTTCTCCTTTTTTCAGTGGTGTCATTGTCCTTATGTGGCTTATTTTAAATGGTTTTAGTTTAGGGCAATTGTTTTTAGGTATTATAACCGCTTTGTTTTGTGGTTGGATGATACGGCTTCTTGAGCCGGAGAAGGTTGCTATTAAAAACTGGAGTGCGGTTTTTCGTCTTATTTTTCGAGTCTTGATAGATTCTATATCCTCAAATATCTCGGTGGCTTGGTTTGTTTTAACAAAAAGGTCTCGAAAACAGCGATCTGGCTTTATTGTAGTGCCTCTTCTGCTTCATAATCGCACTGCTTTGGCTATTTTAGCGTGCATCCTTTCGGCAACTCCTGGAACGGCTTGGGTTGCCTATAATAGTAAAAAGGGTGAGCTTTTGCTCCATGTCTTAAATTTAAAAAAAGGATATAATTATCAACGATTGATAAAACAACGGTATGAGCAATTACTTTTGGAGATTTTCTTATGAGTATGGTGATCCTTTATTGGGGGCTTTTCTTTTCACAGTTTTTTTTAAGTTTGGCGGTGGTCTTCGCATTGTTTCGGTTGATTCGTGGTCCACGGGCACAGGATAGAATTGTTGGTTTGGATGCTCTTTATATAACCACTGTTCTTTTGTTTCTTACATTCGATATCCGTTCAGGAACAACCATTTATTTTGTTGCTGCCCTCATTATTGGGTTGTTGGGGTCTGTTTCAAGCATCGCTTTAGCGAAGTTTCTTATGCGGGGGGAGGTTATTGAATGAAAGATGACGTATCGCTTGTGGTGGCTATTGCTATCACGGTTTTCTTAATATTAGGGTCTGGATTGACACTGATCGCAACGATAGGTTTGGTGCGCTTTTCCAGTTTTTATGAGCGTTTGCATATGCTTTCAGTGTGTACGAGTTGGGGTGTTGGTAGCATTCTTATTTCTTCATTTCTTTATTCAATATTTGTGGACCATTATTTTGTTTTTCATGAAGTGTTGCTGATGTTTTTTTTGTTTTTAACAGCACCGGTAGCTTCTATGTTGCTCTCACATACAGCAGCTTATCGACATCATTCAGAAGAACAGTCAGAAAAACCGCTGGCTCTTTTATTAAACCAGACGGAGGAAAAGTTACTCACGTCAGAAGGAACATCAAGCGATGAGAGCCAGCGCGGTTCTTGAAATGTAAGAACCTTCCTTATTCTGTGCTTTTTTCTTCTACACACGTGAGGGACGTTGCGTGGTCTTCAGTAAGGGTATTGTAGAATGAGGCCTCGTTTCCTTTTGTCCACCAAACATATTCACCCCCTACATATTTTGCTCCAGAAGCAGAAACGACATTGGAAGCGATGATGCGCTTTCCATTCCATTTGAGATCAACTAATGCAATATCATTGGTAGTGTAGTAGGTTGCTTCAACACGTTCTTTTTTTGTTTCATTGCTGCATTGATAGACAGCGGTTTCTTTTTTTGGTTCTGAATCGTCTGGTACCTCAATGACTAAAGAGCCGGCAAAGGCACTCGTTGAGCTAAAAAGCGATAGATTTAAAACGACTAAAAACCGTAAATTAAAAAGAGTTTTTTTCATAATGATTCCTTCGTTATTTAGAACAACAATGTTGATTCATCTTTACAGTGGATGGGGGTTTTTCTTTCTGGATCACGAAGATGATCGTAAAGTGTGACTTCGTTGTTCTTTTTCCACCAAATATACCAGCTTCCTTCGTATTTTTCCCCTGTGTCTGCGACTACATTTGCAGCAACGACGCGCTCTCCTTTCCATTTGAAATCAACCAACGAAATATTATCAGCATTGAGATAGACCGCTTCAACGCGTTCTTTACCTGTTCCAGTATCACACTGATAGGTAATGGTCTCTGTTTTTGGCTCTGGGTTGTCTGGTACCTCAATGATAAAAGAACCAGCTAAGCTATTGTTTGAGCTGAAGATTGATAAACTTAAAGCGGTGAAAAATCCTAAAAAATGTAAAGTTTTTTTCATGATGCTTCCCTATATTCCTATATTGTTCACAAAGAATAATTTGATTGATACAATGGTGTCTACGGCAGGATTCGAACCTGCGACCCCAGGATTCATACCACTTCGATTTTCACCGCCAGCTTTTCATGGCTGTTTGTGGTCTGGACTGTCTCTTCACCTTGAAGCTTTTAGCTCTTTAGGTGCTGCCCGTTCAGTCTCTACACCTTTCTCTCATTTGAGGAGAGACTTGGCTCGGGATTGGCATTGGCATATAGTCTCCCATGAAGCTTTCCCCGAATTTGAGCAGATCCACTTTGAGGATTTCTCCTTAAAGCGCCCAATTTCTTTAGGAATCCTGTGCTCTATCCTACTGAGCTACGCAGACATCATCATACTTATTCCTTTAATAGAAGTATAAAAACGAATCAATTATATTCAATATGAATTAACGAATTTCTGCTAATTTTTGTTCCAGAAAAGTCAAAACTGCTTCCGGAGAGACATTTTTTGCAATAAATGATTGACCAAGTCCGCGTGTTAAGATGAAGGTCAAATTGTTTTGCGAAACTTTTTTATCTTGGGCAATGAGAGTCATTAAAGTGTCAGAATCTGGTAACTTCCCTGGGATATCCTTTAATTGTGTAGGCAACCCTATAGATTTGAAGTGTGCTTCAATACGTTGTGTAAGTGTGGGACTTATCAAATTTAGTTGAGCAGAGAATTGATGCGCTAGAATCATTCCAATTGCTACAGCTTCGCCATGGATTAAGCGGTCTGAGTCATAGGCGGTTGCTGTTTCAAGCATGTGTCCAAATGTATGGCCGAGATTTAAGAGCGCGCGCTCTCCTGCTTCGTGTTCGTCACGTGCTACAATGGCAGCTTTAAATTGGCATGAGCGGACAATAGCTTCTGTTCGTATTGGGCCATTGGAAAAAATTTCTTTCCCATTTTTTTCAAGCCACTCAAAAAAATCAGGCTGGTTAATGAGTCCATATTTAACCATTTCTGCGTAACCAGCACGAAATTCGCGCGGTGGTAGGGTATCAAGAAGACATGTGTCAGCAATAACGCATTGCGGTTGATAAAAAGTACCAATAAGATTTTTACCATATTGGCTATTGATTCCAGTTTTTCCACCAACGGAGGAATCAATTTGTGCAAGAAGCGTTGTGGGCATTTGAATGAAGTTCATACCACGGCGGATTATACTTGCCGCAAATCCTGCTAGATCGCCAATGACACCACCACCAAAAGCAATAACACAATCGCCTCTTTCTAAACGCGCAGCAAGAATTTGACCGATGACAATTTGCAGGGTTGAAAATGATTTTGATTGTTCTCCTGCTTCTACAATAATAGGGACAGTATGAATTTTATTTTTTATTAACTCTGCTTGTAATATTTCCAAATGAAGAGAAGCAACATTTGTATCTGTAACAAGTGCCAAGCGCGTTGGATGAGGATCTTTTTTGTTAAGAGCATGTTTAATCTGTGAAGCAGCTTGTGCAATCAGATTCGGACCAATGATGATATCGTAACAGTGTTTGTCCAGTTTAACAGTGACGGTCTTTGTTTGCATGCTGGTTGTCCCTATTGTTAATTTCTGTGTATAGGTAGTGCTGTACAGATCGTATAACATTTTGTGCTACGGTATGACGGCTTTCTTTATGACTGTTAATTGTTAAGTTTGCCTTTGCATAGATAGGATAACGCTGTTCCATGAGTTTTTGCATGGTTTCTTTAGGATTAGCTGTTTGAAGCAGGGGGCGTGCTGGGTGTTTTGAGACACGTTTCATGAGGATATCAAGATCGACTTTTAGCCATATGGATATACCATTTTGGTGAATGGCTTTTCGGATATTTTCATTTATGTAGGCACCACCACCTGTTGCTAAAACAAGGGGACTTTTTTTTATGAGGTTTAGAATAACACGCTGTTCAAGAGCACGAAATTCTGATTCACCATAAATTTCAAAGAGTTCAGTGATTGTCATTTGCGCAGCTTTTTCAATTTCTTGGTCAGAATCATAAAAGGGTAAACGGAGCATGGTGGCGACGCGTTTTCCGATCACTGATTTTCCTGCCCCCATAAGACCAACAAGGACAAGTACTCTTTTATCAAGGGACGATAAGAGCTGATTCTTTATTTGTGTTATGGGGACGCGTTTTGGTCGATTGCTTTTCATAACTTTATTTCGGCATTTATCCATCTTAAAGTCAATTCCTGTTAATCTTTGTGAGGCATAATACGAGATAGAATATTTTTGGTAGGTTATTATCTTATGCCAACATTGACCAGATTTTTGATGATTCTTTTCATTTTGCTTTCTGTTCTTTTCATTATAATGGGTGCTCTTGTGGTTTGGGTTGAACCAGTAACTGTGGATATGTACATTGATGTCCCCTTGGATTCATGGAATCTTTCTACGGAAGCGAATCAATGAAATGAAAAGTGGTGCTGTGATAGATCATTTTCTTGAGATGATGAGCGCGGAGAGAGGGGCTTCACCTCATACGCTTGCGGCTTATCAGCATGATTTGCAGTGGGCACAAGACGAATTGTCTTCACACTCTGTTTCGCTTTTTTCAGCACAAAAAGAAGATTTAATTGCCCTTTTGTCGCTTATGCATACTTTTGGTTTTGCGGCATCGTCGCAAGCGCGCCGTTTATCAACTTTACGTCAGTTTTATCAATTCCTTTATGCTGAAGGGTTGAGAGCAGATGATCCCTCTCATGATATTGATGCACCTCGCCAAGGGCGTCCTTTGCCAAAAATCATGAGTGAAGATGCAGTGATAAAATTGCTTGATTTAGCACAGTTAGAAGTTAATCAAGCTCATTATGGATCTAAGGATTATCTGCGTGCATTGCGTCTTCAGCTATTGAGTGAAATGCTTTATGCAACAGGATTACGCATTAGTGAATTGGTGAGTCTGCCTGTGCAGGCTGTTCGGGGGAAAGCATACAGCATTTTGGTTCGTGGTAAAGGCAAAAAAGAACGAATGGTGCTGTTATCAAAAAAAGCATATCAAGTTCTTTTGCAGTGGTTAAATTTGCGTGATCAGGGAAAGGATGCCGCAAGTTCTTATCTTTTTCCAGCGCATTCAGAAACAGGGTATATTGCGCGTCAAGTTGTTGCACGGGAGTTGAAAAATCTCGCCACAAGGGCAGGAATTGAAAGTAAACACTTTTCTCCCCATGTGTTGCGCCATGCTTTTGCTAGCCATCTTTTGCAAAATGGTGCTGATTTGCGTGCCGTTCAACATTTGTTAGGTCACTCTGATATTTCTACCACTCAGATTTATACCCATGTGTTGGAAGAGGGACTTTATCGTTTAGTTAATGAGCATCATCCACTTGCCGATGAGCAAAAGGCTCGTTAAAGAAAAGGTGATGTTTTTGAAAAAGACTTTATAAAGCAAATTATAAGTGTATAAGTGACACTGAATGAGTTGGTACAAATGTATAATTATCTTGATTTTGAAAAACCAGTTGCTGATCTTGATGGGAAAATTCTTGAATTAAAAAAAATTTCTCAGGAAAAAGGCAGTCTTGATATGAGTGATGAGATTGCTCGTCTTGAAACGCGTTCCCAAACAGCGTTGCGCGATATTTATAAAAAATTATCGCCGTGGCAAAAAACACAAGTCGCTCGTCATCCTGATCGTCCCCATTTTATGGACTATTCTAAACGCTTATTGAATGATGTTACACCTTTGGCAGGAGATCGCAAGTTTGCTGAAGATGAGGCTATTCAAGCTGGGTTTGCACGCTTTAGGGGAGAAGCAGTTGCTTATATCGGTCAAGAGAAAGGTCACGATACGCAAACACGTTTGCGTTATAATTTTGGTTCTGCACGTCCAGAAGGCTATCGTAAAGCTGTACGTATTATGGAAATGGCTGACCGCTTTGGTTTGCCACTTCTCACTTTTATTGATACAGCAGGTGCTTATCCTGGTGTGAGTGCTGAAGAACGTGGGCAAGCGGAAGCAATTGCTCAATCAACAGCTGCAACTTTGCGTTTGAAAGTTCCTGTGGTTTCCGTTGTTATTGGAGAAGGCGGTTCTGGAGGGGCGATAGCAATCGCGGCTGCCAACAAAGTTTATATGTTGGAGCACGCAATTTACTCTGTTATTTCACCAGAAGGAGCAGCTTCTATTTTATGGCGTGATCCAGCTCGTGCAAAAGATGCTGCAATGAATATGCGTATTACCGCTCAAGATTTATATCGCTTAAAGATTATTGATGGCATTATTTCGGAACCTTTAGGGGGAGCGCATCGTGGCAAAGAGATTGTCATTGATGCAACGGGTGATGTTATTTCGGAGGCTTTAAAAGTTATGGCTGGAAAAGATGGTGAAGCTCTTAAACAAGAGCGAAGGGAAAAATACCTTCAAATTGGTCGATCTCTAACATAGGTTATTTTTTGTGAGGGGTGTTGGATTGGAGTTTTATTCGATGACATTTAGCAGATTCCTCGCTGTGTGTGTGTTGTTTGTAATGGGAATATTGGCGGCATGTGGGGGAAGATTGCCAGCTTCTATTCGTGCCAAAGTTGAGCAGCCGTTGCCACAAGAAATCCAGAACAGAATGGCTTTGTACGATATTGATCCTTATGCACCAATTGTAATGCGATTTTTCAAGGAAGAAAATCTTGCTGAAGTTTGGAAGCAATCTCGTTCAGGGCTTTTTATCTTGGTTGCTCGCTATGGCATTTGCAAATGGTCTGGTAAGCTTGGACCTAAATATAAAGAAGGGGATCTTCAGACACCAGAGGGTTTTTATACTATTAGCGCAAACCAAATGAATCCTTATTCAAAATATTATCTTTCTTTTAATATAGGATTTCCTAACCTTTATGATCAGGAAAATGGTCGTACAGGAAGCAATCTTATGGTGCACGGTTCTTGCTTTTCCGCAGGTTGTTATTCTATGAGTGATAAGAACATGGCTCAAATTTATGCGTTTGCACGGGATGCTTTTAAAGGAGGACAAAGAGAGTTTCAGTTGCAGGCCTTTCCTTTCCGCATGACCGAGGATAATATGTTACGTCATAGCAATGATCCTCATTATCAATTCTGGGTTATGCTTAAGAAAGGTTATGATTTTTTTGAAAAAAATCGTCAGCCTCCAACTGTTGAAGTTTATGGAAAACGTTACGTTTTTAATCGCGATATTGATAAAACTTCAGTTTCTCTATTGCAGTGAGTGTTATTGTATCCTGATGGACCGTAGACACTATCACTTATAAATGGCGATACAGGATATGCAAAAACTTTACGCATAAGGTGTTTAAGTGAGTAGTCAGTCTTTTAAAGCCTAGAGTTTTTTCATAGAGTCTTATGTAAGTAAATCAGATGAAGTGGGAAGCCAAGAGGAATTTTCTCAAAGAAGTTGGATTGTTTGCACATCGGTCAATCTTCATTTTTAGTGAAGAGTAAGTTAATATAAAATGTACTTCTCTTTTTATTTCTTTCAAAGAGTTTTATTCTTTCATGCTGTAAAATATTATCTTGTCGTGCTATTATATAAGATACATTCACACATTTTAAAATGCGATATTGCCTCTGTCTGATTTTGTTTTTTTCTTAACAGGGATTTTGATTTCACTTAGCTGGAGTAAATATAGAGTTGAGCAGAATATTTTAGAACCAAGAATTTGTCCAATCGGTCTGTGAAATGAATCGCATGAAGTGGTTCGCAGATGAAGTGCATTTAGAGAGAAAACAATCTGATTACAGATTTATGGATATTAAAATTTTTATCATAACAATTTGATTTACAATGACAGTTTATTATTTTTAGTTTGAATTGAGGGACTCAATATCATAAGATCCTTTTATCTTAAAATCTGTTTATAATGAATCAATCGAAACCATTTTTTGCACACCATAAAATTGGATTAGCATGTGAATAAAACTCTTAAAGAAAAGAGCACAGATAGTTTTCATGAGTACTCTAAAGTGCCAAGTTTTCTAAAACATTTTTAACTGGCAAGAGTATGAGGCTATCAGTTTGCTCCTTTAAAAGCATAAAGATGGTGGTGCCAATGAATTTAATGTTATATCATTGAGGGTGAGAAAAAATTAAAATTTTATTCCTGGAATGATCAGAGGATTTTCTAAGAGAGCTGTTTTGTCTGCAGTATCTATTGCTGGTTTATTAAAGAAAGCATTGAGGAGCTTTTGTATTGCTTCTTTTTCAACACCATCGGCAATGATGACAAAACGTGTTTGTTTTATTCCTTTTGGCCATGCTGGCAATCTTATGGGAGGATGAAAAAATGTTTGTACGCCATGTAATACAAGTGGGCGATAAGGGTCATCATGCAGTGCGATAATTGCTTTAATACGTAATAGTTTTGTACCATAACGCTCTTGTAGGAGATCTAAAAAAGCTTCAATTGTGGCGTAATCAACAGGACCCTCACAGTTGAGTGAAAAGGTACGAATGGTTTTATGGGGGGTATGATCATGTGGGGTAGTCGTAAGATTTTGTTTAAGTTTTGTATTTTCTACTTTTTCATCCCATAATGTGTTATTTATTAACAGATTTGAACAAAAATCTTCAGAATGGGCGTCAATGATTTGTGCTGTAGGATTAATCGTTTTAAGTGTGTTAAGGAGCGTATCTGAAAGCGTTTGTGGGTCTCTAAGATCTGTTTTGGTGAGAATAATTTTATCAGCAAATATTAATTGTTTATATATTTCAGGGTAGCGCTCACATATGGAAAGTGTGCTTAATGTATCAAATGTTGCAAGAACAGCATTTATGGATAATGTTTGAATAAATAACGGGTGGCTTAAAAGTATTTGTAAAATAGGGGCGGGATCAGCCATCCCTGTGGTTTCAATGATAATATGATTGAGTTGTTTGATCTGTCCTGTTTGAACGCGATTTATTAAATCAATTAATGTATCGATGAGATCACTGCGTAAATTGCAGCATAAGCAACCATTGGCAAGCTCAATAATTCCTTCTGTCGTTTTTTCAACTAGAAGGTGATCAATACTGATTTCGCCGAATTCATTGATGATAACAGCACATTCTGTTAAAATAGGGTCTTGTAGCATACGGTTGAGCAAAGTTGTTTTGCCAGAGCCTAAAAAACCAGTAATAAGCGTGAGAGGGATGCGCTTTATTTTCATGTTAATCATCAACCGTGGTTTTGTTTTAAAAAAACATATTTCCGTACGTCTAACCAATTTATAATGGTGTCCGTGAGGGATATAATGGTTAACACCCTATGAAATCCATTGTACCACTATCTTTACGCTTATAAAGGTAGGTGTATGCAGGGTATATCATACACTTTTTTAGCGTCAATGTTATGATAATTCTTGGTTCTTGAAAGAATTTATAGGAGGAATTTTTATTCCTTGTTTTAATTATTTTATCTACATGTTCATCTACCTCGTGATGTGCAAGAGACTGGTTTTTATTGATTCAACAAATACAGATTTGAAATGAGAGAATCTTACAACATTTGTGGTTCTAACATAAGATACAAAATAATTAATTATCATTATAAATCAAAGTATTATAATTAATCGTAGATTATGATTTATGGCTTTTTTATAGAATGGTTTGCGCGTCTTTTATACGAACTATAGGGCTTTCTTAGTGGCTTTACTGTTATTTTAGGTGTTTTTGGCGTACGAATGAGATGTACTGGTAAAGGATGAGAAAAAGGAGGTGGAGCAGTGATAAAAGGTGAGGTGAGAATAATATTTCCTTGATCATCATATGAATTTGCATGCATTTTTATGGCTTCAGGTGTGCATGTTTGTTGTCTCATATTGTTGGCTTGTGTTATATTTCTCCCATAAGGTTTTAATGTTGCTAGTGTTAATTGGGGTCTTCCTTGGTGCAAAAATCCTGTTTCAAGAAGTTGTGCAGCTTTTTCTTCTCTTTCAGTTATGTTGTTAGCACCTAGAATGACAGTAATAATTGTACGTTTATTGCGTGTGGCTGAGGCAACAAGATTAAAACCCGAGGCACAAATAAAGCCTGTTTTCATACCGTCTATTCCATAAAAACGGCCAATGAGGTTGTTTGAGTTATGCTGGACTTTTCGATTGTTACCAAAATCAATGGCTGGAATAGAAAAATAATGAGCATATTGTGGAAATTCTCGACGTATTTGAACGGCTAAAAGAGCAATATCGCGCGCTGTGGAGTAGTTTTGAGGGTCTGGTAAACCACTTGCGTTCGCAAAATGCGTTCCAAACATGCCTAAACGTTTAGCTTCGCTATTCATTTTACGTACAAAATTTTTCTGTGAACCTGCAACAGCTTCACTCATGGCAATGGCTAAATCATTGGTAGATTTAACCATGGTGATACTTAAGGCTGTATCAAGTGTGAGTACAGAACCAGCTTTATAGCCTGAACGATATGAGGGAGCTTTTGCGGCGTATTCGCTGATGGTGATATGTTTGTCTGGTGAAATTTCCCCTCGGCTCATGGCACGAAAAATAACATAAGCGGTCATTAATTTTGTCAAGGAAGCAGGGTACCAACGCTCAAAAGCTTGATTATGTTTTAAGATATGCCCCGTTGTAACATCAACAGAAATAAAAGGCTGCGCTAGAGCAACAGCGCTGAATAAACTCAAAATCACAGAAAAAAATAAATTATAGAAGAGACGTTGCATTAATTTAAATCGAGTTCCTTCTTATTCGTTATTTAGAATTGTTTTAATGTAGCACACAAAGCTTTTAAGTCTAGGTTAGGAAGGAAAGATGGTTAATTGCTGTATCCGTTGTGTCTCGGAGATAAAAACCAATACTCATTTTTATTTTCCCCTTGAATTTGGTTTGATGACTTACAGTATCTTAAGAAATACTTTTTAAATAATGAAGATTGTACAAGATTTCAGGTTCTTGGGGGATTGATGTTTCTTAGGAAGGAACGAATCGGCATAATCATACATTTTTCTTGTCCTCCTGTTAGGACAGCCCTTGGCACTTGAGAGGGGTCGTAAAAAGCATTTAATCTTTTCTTGTATCGTTTTATTCACACAGATATCCCTGCTTGTAATGTGCAAGCAAATGATTCTAATTGATTCAATATGGAATAGATTTGAAATGAGAGAATCTTACGGTATTTCGAGGTCTCATTCAAGTTGAATAACGATAAAATATCCTTATAAATCAATATTATGTATGTTATTTAAACGATTTTAAAGAGAGGAAGAATTCTTTCTCAAAAAAAATTCATACATTGGTCATTTCTTATAATGTACATGTGTTTTATAATTTTGAATTAGAAAGTTTGAAGTATCTTTCTTATATTTTTGTTCCATATACTCTTCTCAATATACAAAGTGATGCATTATTCTGATCAATCAATACATTGTTTCATGATGAATGATTTAGTTTTTGAAGTTTCTGAACAGCGTATGGTGGCATAGGAGGAGGGGTAGGATCTTGAGCTGCTAAGAGAAGCAGTTCATCACATGCTTTTTCAGTTTTTTGGACAAGTTGATCTAGAAAATCACGTTTGCTTAAACCAGCTTCTATCGGGGGAAGAATACGGACACGAATTGTTCCGGGATAGCGGCGAAAATTATTGCGTGGCCAATATAAACCCGCATTGTGTGCAATAGGCACAACTTGAAGCCCTAATTCATTATAGAGCGCGACAATTCCTGACTTATAATCTGGTTCTTGACCGGGTTGTCGGCGTGTTCCTTCGGGAAAAATCAAGATTTGGCGCCCTTGTTTTACTTTCTCTTTTGCTTTTTGTATAACCATTTTTAAGGCTTTGATGGGCGTTGTACGGTTAATGGGGATAATTTGTGTTTTTGCCATATACCAGCCAAACAATGGAATCCACATCAATTCACGTTTTAAAATGAGAGTAGGATCATCTAAATAGGGAACAAGACTGAAAGTTTCCCAAGCCGATTGATGCTTTGGAGCAATGATATAAGCTCCTTTGGGAAGATTTTCTAAACCTTCAATCTCATAACTTGTACCTGCGATGTATTTTTGCAAAAAGAGTGTAACGCGCGCCCATGTTTTAGGGACAATCCATGCCTTTTTGCGGGGCATTAAAAAATAAACGGGAGCGTAAAGGATCATTTGTATGAAAGTTGTTGTATAAAAAGCGAACGTAAAAAGAATAGAACGAAGGATAAGCACTACATTTTCCATTTTATATCTATAAGAAGACTTCGTATATAATATAATTCACATGAGAAAACATCTTCTTTATGTTTTTTCAAGCATCTATTTTTTCGGTAACTCATTTTCCGATATTTAAAAACAGAAGGAAAGAGGTTGATGGAATTACAAAAAGATAAACTTTTTATTCCACGGATTTTATCTATTGCGGGAACAGATCCTTCTGGTGGCGCTGGAATGCAGGCGGATTTGAAGGTTTTTTCAGCTATGAAAACTTATGGTATGAGTGTGGTTACAGCTGTTGTTGCACAAAATACTCAGGGTGTGCGTTCTTTTCAGGCATTAGATGCTTCTTTTGTTGCAGATCAAATTGATTCTGTTTTTGAGGATATCCATGTTGATGCCGTTAAAATTGGTATGGTTGCAAATGCTCAGATTGCACAGGTTATTGCAGAACGTCTTGCTTATCATAAAGCACGTTTTATTGTTTTTGATCCGGTTATGGTTGCAAAAAGTGGTGATGTTCTTTTAAAGTCTGATGCAATTGAAATTATGCGTGATGTTCTTGTGCCGATGTCAACTTTGATCACGCCAAATTTGCCTGAAGCTGCACTGTTATTGGGAGGTGAAGTGCAATGGTCTTTAGAGACTATGTATCAATATGCTCCACGACTCTTGGCGCTAGGGTGTCATGCAGTTTTGTTAAAAGGGGGACATTTGAATACGCTTACCAAGAATAGTACAGAAAATTACGATTATTCTAGTCCAGATCTTTATTGTGATTGTGAAAACCTTGTTATACTTGAAGCTTCTCGTCTTTCAACCACTCATGATCATGGGACAGGGTGTACCATTTCTGCCGCCATTGCAGCTCTGTTACCTACCCAACCTTTGGATTGCGCTGTTAAACAAGCAAAAGATTATTTGCATGGCGCTTTAACTGCCTCAAATGCTTTAAAAGTAGGGAAAGGGCGAGGGCCGCTTCATCATTTTTATGCATTATGGAAAGATTAATACAATAATTGATTGTGAAAAATCTTCACTCTATGAATTTGTTTCGTCATTATATGCTGTATATGCTGTTTTGGACTTATGACTGATAAGTGTTAGCGCATTGTAGATTAACAGTTATTTTGTATTAAGAAGAATGAGAAAAAAATGTTATAATCTATTTCTTTTATATATTTTTTACGATTAATCTATCCTGTTTCAGAGGCAATTTTGAGTATAAAAAGAGAGCAGGGAATTGTAAAATCAGGATTTGATAGCAAAAAGAGTAGAGGGAAAGACCTTTTACAAGGCGATATTAAAGCTGGCTGATCCCGCCATATTTGCTGTTTCTTACATTGGTGGCAAAACAGGATGAGCCGAAGTCGTTATAAAAATTATTGAATATATCTAATATTTACAGAATTTTTTGTCGGCATGGGTAGGGTTTTCTAAATGGCAATTGATACGTAACGTCATTATCCTCTTTTTATGGAACTGCTTTATGGAATTGTTGGCGTTTCAGATGAGCAGCCGTGAGGAGTTTCAACATTTAATACAGCAAGATCTAGAAACTTTTATGGATTTAGAGCGGCTTTAAGGTTTTTATATTTATAGTGATTAAGTTTTAGCGAGAAGGTAGTCGATCGCACAATCGGAGTTTCAATAGACTTGTAGCGTGTGGTTTAATCTTTTCAAACTTGAATTTTTATTCTGTCATTTAATGGATTTCACCATTAAGTATTTAAAATGATTTGATTTTATTGTGCACTATGACTGTTCAACACCTTATTTTACGTTGATTGAAGTTTTGTTCCTCATATAAAATAGTATGCTTCAAGTAGAGTGCACTTATATTATTAATTAACATGTTTATTTTAAAGAGATTTCTCATCATCAACTGTAATCTAAAAAAAGAAACAATATACATAAAGGACCTTTAAAAGGGTTTTGAAGCTCCTTTGGTTATTGTATAAAGCGAAGATTTTTTCTATTAATTGACTAACAGACTAACCATCTAACAAACTATGATATAACTGTAGTTTTAAATATTTGCTTTTTCGAGTTTTTTATAATTATCAGTAACAGACAGTAAATTATCGATCATATCAAATAAAATTTTCACTTGTTCAACTTAGATCTGTGATAGATATCTTTTTTAAGACAATGATCCTGAAAATTATAAAAGTAAGAAAATTTGAGTGAGTCATTTGAAACAATTATATTTGTAATAACTTTTTTAACTTTTCACTATCAGTATTAAAGAAGATTGGCTAAACTTTCTTGGTTGTATAGATTGGTTTTCTGTATTTGAGTTTTGCTGAAAATAATAAGTTCGCTTATCGATGAAAAGAATTCATCGCTCAATGATCATGTGTTTATTGGAATAAACTTTAAATTCACCAAAGTTTATAAAACCCAATTTTTTATAAATGCCAATTCCCTCGTGAGATGCTTGCATACCAATAACATGACATTTCTTTCTTTTTAAATGCTCAATAGCAATTTTTGTCATGAATGTCCCAACACCTTTTTTCTGAAAATCTGGATTGGTGACAATATCATACACTCCACCAACTCCATCTGCTTTAATACAAAAACATATTGCTACAGGATTATTATTTATGTAACCAACGAACATCTCTACATCGGGACCTTTTTTATAACAACGGCCTATTGTTTCATAAAATATAACCGCTTCTTCATCAAAAGGCTCGAAGATTGATGCCGTAACATTTCCGTAATCTCTAAAATCTTGAAGTGATTCAACTTCCTTGATTTTGAAATTATCTGGCGTAGAAGTAACATGTGAGTCTATATTTTGTGCTAAAGCTGCCATTCCTACCTCTGTTTCAACATGCTCTAAACCAATAGATAAGAGAACTTCATCAACTTTATAATGAGACGAATGAGGTCCAACCCACCAAGCTAAAGGTAGTTTTTGTGCATTAAAGGAATGGATTATGGATTTTGCTTGGTTTGTAGGTATAATTTCTTGTAAACTTTTAGCAGAGACAATATTGAATGTGTCTGAAGCAAATGTTGAATTAACAGAAGTACTCCATTTGGAAAATCAACAACCTTCATTTTAGGGCATGATTTTGGTAAAAAAACGTACCTTTGAGCAAAAATTATTCTCTAATGATAAGTCAATTTTTGATTTGTTTAACATTTGTTTTTCTTGTCATGGCTCATCATTTCTAATTAATCTTTTAATATTGGGGCTGTAAGAAAATCCGTTAGCTCAAAAGTAATCCCAAATTCTTTTAAATACGCCTCTATAACCTGCCAAGGTCGTAAAAGATCTGCCGCGAATACTGAAAAAACTATTCTCGGGATTGCAAGAAATAAAGTTATTGTTGCCAAATAACGTCATGAACCAATGGGAATTGTCCATCTCGCTTTTCAAGCTTATTTTACACGGATTTAACGACCTAATAGACAACGGTAACCTTCCAGAAAAAATCCGTCTAAGTTAAAAATTGTTATCTTATGATCTAAGCCCCAATCCAATAGATGCTTCACAAGAAATTACGAATCTTAAAACTCTTTGAGAAAAAATAAATTGGCACAAAACCTAGTGGCAAAATATACAAAACCCGCTGGCAAGCTACACACGCAAGAGCGAATAAATACAAAATTCAATGGAGCGGGCGATGGGATTCGAACCCACGACCCCAACCTTGGCAAGGTTGTGCTCTACCCCTGAGCTACACCCGCTGACCGATTCGATATATGTCTTGCCTGTATGGCGTAGGCTTCTACGAATTGCAACAAAAAAATATCATTTTAGTTTGATTTATTTTGTACATGTTTTAATAAATTGAAATAAAGATTGATTTTAGAAGATTCTTCAGTAATAGATTATTCCTTTTTTAATTTTGCATAGAGAGGGGTGGAGTATAATGTTGAAGAGAATAAAAATATTAGGGATTATCATTGCAGCTGTTTTTATGATGAACAGTGTTGCAAAAGCGGATGACCAAGTTAAACGCGTTAAAGTTGCAATTACACAGATTATGGTCCATCCTGCTGCGGATACCGTTCGTAAAGGTGTGGAAGATGTTCTTGCAGAAAATGGCTATAAGCAAGGTGAAAATTTTCAACTTACCTTTTTATCAGCGCAAGGCAATATTTCAACAGCAACGCAAATTGCACGTAAATTTGTTGGTGATAAACCTGATGTTATTGTAGCGATTACCACGCCTTCAGCACAAACAATGCTTGCGGCGACAAAAACAATTCCTATCGTCTTTGCTGCGATTTCTGATCCTATTGGAGCTAAAATCGTTTCTTCGCTTACCAAACCTGGCGGTAATATGACGGGAAGTTCTGATCGTATAGATGTTGCAGAAAGTGTTAAACTTTTACAAGAAGTAAAACCAGATTTGAAAAAACTCGGTTATCTTTATAATGCTTCTGAAGCAAATTCTGTTTCAACACTTAAGGTGTTAAAGAATGTGGCAAAAAAAGTTGGAATTGAAGTCATTCCTTCATCGGCACCAAAACCTTCTGATGTTCAGGCGGCAACGCGGGCTTTAATTGGTAAAGTGGATGTTATTTTTATTCCCGCTGATAATACGGTTCTTTCTGTTTTAGAAGGAGCAGCAAAAGTTACACAGGAAGCAAATGTTCCTGTATTTACTGTCGATTCTAATTCTATTGGACGCGGTCCTTTTATGACGCAGGGCGTAAATTTCTATGATGTAGGGGTTGAAGCTGGGAAATTGGTTGTGCGTATTCTAAAGGGTGAAAAGCCTGGTGATATTGATGTTGTGCAGGCGGCTAGTAATGACATTCGAATTGATATGAAAGCAGCAGAAAAAGCGGGGATTGTTATTCCGCAGGCAGTTATTGATCGTGCGACAAAAGTGATTCAATAACTTTGATAGGATGTTGATACAATAAAATACGTTAAGTTTTCATGGGGATTGTCTTTACATGAATATATTTGCGTTTTCTGGCGCTGTGGAATTGGGTCTTATTTATGCGTTTGTGGCTATAGGGGTTTATCTCTCTTTTCGCGTTTTGGACTTTCCTGATTTAACAGTTGATGGCTCATTTCTTCTTGGATCTTGTGTCTGTGGCGTCTTGATTCTTTTAGGTTTTAATGCATGGACAGCTATGGCATGTGCTTTTTGTGCAGGCATGGTAGCTGGTTTATTAACAGCTATGTTGAATTTGCGTTTTGGTATTTTGAATCTTTTGGCTTCCATTTTAACAATGTCAGCGCTCTATACGGTTAATCTTCGTATTATGGGAATTATGGGAGGATCTAATATTAATTTAGCGCTTGCTGATACGGCGTTAACGCCCTTTTATAATCTGTTTGGTTTGTCTGATATTTTTGTGCGTCCTCTTTTCATTGGTACTGTATTGCTGGTTGTAGCGTTTTTGATTTGGCGTTTTTTGGAAAGTGAAATAGGTCTTGCTATGCGTGCAATGGGAGCTAATCCACGGATGGCTACAGCTCAAGGGGTTCATACGTCGGCGCTAATTTATTTTGGTATGGGGCTTTCAAATGCCTGTGTTGCACTTGGTGGTTCTCTTTATATTCAAACTGCAATTGCAACGGATATTACCGGTGGAATTGGAACAATTGTTTTTGGATTGGCAGCTGTGATTATCGGTGAAACTTTGTTTCGTACGCGTAATATTTTTTGGATTATAATCAGCTGTATTGTGGGGTCTGTGCTTTATCGTGTGGCGGTGCAATTTGCATTTGAGGCAAATGGAATTGGTATTGATACGTCGACAGATCTTCAGTTGATTACTTCACTGTTGGTTATTTTAACCCTTATTGTGCCACGCTATTGGAGGAGGCGTAAACGTGATTGAGTTTTCTCATGTTGGGGTTACATTTAAACCGCAAACACCTTTGGAAAAACAGGCTTTGATTGATATTAACCTTAAAATTGATCAGGGTAGTTTTGTTACGGTTATCGGTTCAAATGGCGCTGGTAAATCAACCTTGCTCAGTGTTTTAGCAGGTGCAACGCTTCCCTCAACAGGGAAAGTGGTTATCAATGGGCAAAATGTTTCTAGACAATCAGTCAGTGAACGCGCTGGAAAGGTTGCTTGTGTTTTTCAAGATTCTTTGATAGGCAGTTGCGGTTCTTTAACGATTGAAGAAAATTTGGCTCTTGCTGCTCTTCGAGGAAGTCGTCGTGGTTTGCGTTCGGCTTTAAACCATGAGAAACGGCAATTTTTTCGAGAAAAAATTGCTCAATTAGGCATTGGTCTTGAAGCATATATTCATAATCCTATGGACAGTTTATCAGGTGGGCAACGCCAAGCTGTTTGCCTTGTGATGGCAACATTAGCCCATGCGGATGTTTTATTGCTTGATGAACATACCTCAGCGCTTGATCCTGGAATGGCTGATTTTGTGATGCGGTTGACTGAAAAAATCGTTGAAGAGAAAAAACTAACGACTATCATGGTGACTCATTCTATGCGTCAGGCTCTTGATTATGGCGATCGCACCTTGATGTTGCATGGTGGAAAAGTGATTTTGGATGTCTGTCATGAGGAGCGTAAGGGCTTGGATGTCAATGATTTAATTGGCATGTTTCAGAAAGTTCGCGGGGAAGTTCTTGATGATGATGAACTGTTAATGGATTAATAATGTGGCTCAGAAAAAAGCACATGAAGTTGATCAGTTTTTAACGCGTTTTTCACGTGCTTTTCCTATTGTTCTCATTTATGGGCCAGATCGTGGTCTTATTTGTGAGCGTGCACAATGTTTTGCAAAACTTACACAGGTAGCAATAGAAGATCCATTTTCGACAGTTCGTTTGGATGCTGCTGAAATTGATAAAGATCCTGCACGTTTGGAAAATGAAGCGCGTACGTTATCGCTTTTTGGGGGAGATCGTTTGATATGGATCTCTAATGCTGCTAACCAAAAAGGTTTTCTTGCTGCCTTGAAAATTTTAATTGAGAAGCCACCAGAAGCCTGTTTTATTCTCATTGAATCAGGGGACTTAAAAAAAGGAACAGGGTTGCGCAATGCTGTTGAAACGTCATCAAAAGCAATGGCTTTGCCCTGTTTTGCGGATGATATGCGTTCTCTTGACGGTTTGATTGATGAGGTTTTAGAGCAGTTTAAAAAGACTCTTTCTTTGGATGCACGTAGATGGTTGCATGAAAGTTTAGGGGCGGATCGCCTTGTATCACGAGGTGAATTAGAAAAGCTTTGTCTTTATGCTGCAAATGTTCATATTACTCTTGAAGATGTGAAAGCTGTTGTAAGCGATGTCAGTGCTCTTTCTCAAGATGAAGTCATAGATGCTCTTTTATTAGGTGATATATCAGGCTTTGAAGTGCATTTTAATCGACATGCAGCATTGCATGGGGCGCTTTTTTTTATTTTGAGTACAGCACAAAGGCATTTTCAGCAATTACAGCTATTGCGTTATCAGGTAGAGGTTGAAGGAAAATCGCCTTTTACGGTGGTTTCTCAAGCACGGCCTCCCATTTTTTTTCAACGGAAAAAGACAGTTGAACAAGCTTTAAAATATTGGAAGTTAGAACAGATTTCCTACGCAATGGAAAGAATTCAGGGTGCTGTTTTAGACAGTCGTAAAAATCCACTTTTGGGTGAAGCTACCATTCGTCAAGTTTTGTTAGGGCTCACAATTATTGCACGACGCCAGATGGCAGCTTAACAGTTTAAAAATATGATGATTTTTTATTTTTAGTACGCCACAGAGGTATTTTCAGCAATTAAAACTTTTGTGTTAACAAGTAGAGGTTAGTTGTAGTTTTGAAGAGCTTGAAAGTTTTATAGAAATTTTTCTTCAGAAAAATTATTTATCTTCGAAAGGCAGTTTTTACACCGTTTTATTATCTTGTTGTGCCGTAAAACACTGTTGGTTCGTGATATAGAGCTCAGGTAAAATTTTACGCATTCGGTGTTTTTGTGTGAGTATGTGGTGAATATTAGGCTGGTTCATAGCGCCTTAATTGGGGTAACACCCCTCATGCAAAACAGAGCATCTCAAACAACAGAAGACACTTGTATGGTAAATTCATACGCTTTCTTAGAAATATTTTTCAATGCGCGTCATATCTATTTCGCGACGGCGTTTGTGAATGGTATAACGGTAAAGTTCTCCGTGAAGAATATAAAATCCATAGAGCATCTCTATCTTTACGCTTAATAAAAGTGCAAGCCAGAGCACTATCATATATTTGCCTAGTCTCTAATTTGCTACAGTTTTTGGCATTAGAGAGCGTTTTTCATCATTTTTTTCTCACATGCCTTCTTGTGACGTGCAGACAAGAGATTTTAATTGATAAGAGGATTTGTGATGGAAGAATTTTACCGTATTTGAAGTTATGATTCAAATTGAAAAACAATTATTATATTTATAAATCAATATATTATAGATTAATAGAATCACTTAAAATAGTGAACCAGTGGAATCTTTTAGATAAGAAAATGAATTGTTTGCAGATCGGTATGAATTAAGAATCTTCGTGGGATGAGGAGAAAGTCAAGATAGATTATGATGAAAACGACAGTACCTATGGGGAGACTTTTATGTTTGATACAGGGATGATTATCTTAGCAATGAATGCTCTCAAATTCCAAGGATTTTCGCAACATTGGGGGGTAGGCAAATATAATGATAGTGTTTTATTAAGTGTAAAGAGGCTCGTACTTAATGGATTTATAGTTATAACATTTACGAACACTGTTGTGAGATAGGCTGGGGAGCGAGATGCTTTTTAAAACAAATGCATGAATTTGTAATCCAAATCTATTCTGTTTGGGGCGTTCTATTTTACGTGAGGGTTGTGATTCCATTAAAGGGATGTTTGGTGTTTTTGTTATCAAACTTTTTCTTTATTGAGAGGGGGTGTTTTTCTCGTATTTGTTTGATTTACGGTATCAGGAATTGGGAGAGGAAAATGTTTTTAATGGTATTTTTTGTATGCGTTGTTTTACGGTGTTTTCAATATTCACAAAACTTGTGTTGATGTTGTAGGTGGAGGCGTAATACGTTCTTATATAGGTCTAATGTACAAATTAATAAATGTATCGGGATAATTGGGAAAGAGTTGGTGTCTGCTTACGCTTTTGATGTGTTTTTTTATGAGTAAATTAGTAAGATAAAGTAAACTGATGAGATTTTATGTAGAGTCGTTGTTATCATAATTGAGAGTGCATTTATATTTTGTTTCAGTGATGTGCTTTGATCAGTAATTAAGTGGGAGTTTTAGAGCGTGATGTTAGATTTCTCGTCATTTATTTTTTATGTGTTTTCTAGGTAAAATGATCTGTTGTCAGCTTGCGCAGGTGATGATTGGTAAACTGCGTTATTCTTTATTCTCTAGTTGTCGTTTTTTAATGTTTTACGCATAATTCTTGAACAAACAGACGGAAAATTATGATTTTACAATTGTCTTTATTGCCATTTGCAAAGAATCTTTGAAGGTGAAAGATGCCCCATATTCAATTTGAAAAAATAGCGCTCATTGGGATCGGTCTGATTGGATCTTCTTTAGCAAGGGTGATTAAAAAGAAAAATCTTGCGGCTCAGATTTCTATTGCAACGCGTCGTTCAGAAACCCTGAAAAGAGCGCGTGAATTGGAGCTTGGGGACTTTTATACGACAGATAATGCAAAAGCTGTTGAAGGAGCGGATTTGGTTATTGTTTCTGTTCCTGTTGGGGCGAGTGCAGAGGTGGCAAAAAATATTCATGATCATTTAAAACCTGGAGCGATTGTGAGTGATGTTGGTTCTACGAAAGCGTTGGTTATTGCGGAAATGGCGCCTTTATTGCCAAAAACGGTTCATTTTATTCCAGGGCATCCTATTGCTGGAACGGAATATTCAGGACCGGATGCTGGTTTCGCTGATTTATTTATGAATCGTTGGTGTATTTTAACGCCTTTTGCTGAGAGTGATGCTGCTGCTGTCGCACAATTGACAGCGTTTTGGGAAGCTTGTGGTGCGCGTGTCGAAAAGATGGAACCTAAACATCATGATCTTGTTTTGGCTATTGTTTCGCATTTGCCGCATTTGATTGCTTATAATACTGTTGGGACAGCGAGTGATTTAGAAAAGGTGACAAATTCAGAAGTGATTGCTTATTCTGCTTCCGGTTTTCGTGATTTTACGCGTTTGGCATCTTCTGATCCCGTTATGTGGCGCGATATTTGTTTGCATAATAAGGATGCTATTTTAGAAATGTTGAGCCGTTTTAGTGAGGGGCTTGCTTTTTTAGAGCAGGCAATTCGTTTAGGAGATGGTGAGACATTGTTTAACTTTTTTACACGTACGCGTGCTGTACGTCGCAATATTATTGATGCTGGACAAGAAATTGATGCTCCTGATTTTGGACGTCAGAGTGTTTCTAAAAAAGGGTGAGTAAAAGCAAGGTTTTTTTGTTGAATTTCATTGGTTTTTTCTAGAAATTGATAAGAAGTTTTCTCTCTATTCAGTCATAGATTGCAATAAAAAAGAGTGGCGATTGCTTCGATACAGATAACCGTGACTTCAAAAGGTCTTATGTGCGCAAGATTATCGTGCTTAACTATCTATAGGGCATATGATGTACAGAAGAGGTTACGGATCTATAGAAGAGACAAAAAAATGAAGTCGTTGTAGAATTTCATATAGTGGGTTGTTGTTTTTGTTTTAGTATAAAGTCAGGCTTGACCGTATTGATTATTGCCCTTTATATTGCAACATTGGGAAATGTTTGTTTGCAGGGTTTTGATGATTTTTATAAAGCTTGAAATAGACAGAGGAAGAGTTTTACCAGAAAGTATTGAGATTTGTTAAGAAATATCTTTTGGTATAGCTATCGTATCCTTGTTGACGCAGTAAGCCATTATTGGCGTGATAATGGGAGTGCTTTTGCAAGCCATGTCGCGCTCTCTGGGCTTTTAGCATTTTTCCCTTTTTTTATTTTTGGAACTTCTCTTGCCAGTTTTCTTGGTGCTTTTACATATACACCGCAAAAAATCAAAGCACTTGTGCAGTTATTACCAGATGTCATTGCAGAGCCTTTATCTCAGGAAATTATCAATGTTTTAACCATACAGCGGGGAGGAGTGTTGACAGTTTCTGTCATTGGAGCGGCTTATTTTGCCTCTAATGGGATAGAGGCGTTACGTACAGCTTTAAATAGAGCTTATCGTGTTGTTGATCGGCGTAGCTTGTTGTTTTGTCGTTTTCAAAGTTTGTTTTTTGTGATTCTTGGAGCTGTTGGTCTTATTGTGATCAGCGTTTTGTTGATTTTAACACCTCTGCTGATCAAGATTATGCAAAATCATTCTTTTTTCATTACAGAATATATCGGTATCATTCGTCTATGGCGTTACATAATCGCAGCGGTTGTTCTCTTTGTAAGCCTTTTGATTGTTCATAAATGGCTACCAGCAGAGCGGCGGAAGTTTATAGATATTTTACCAGGAATTGTACTGACAATGTTTGTATGGTTTATGGCTTCAATTGCTTTTGCTCAATATTTAACAATGTTTGATTATATTTCTACCTATGCAGGGTTAGCATCTATTATGGTTGCTATTATTTTTCTTTACATATTGAGTGCAATTTTTATTTTGGGAGGAGAAATAAACGCGGCGATAATGTTTTATCGCAAGCATTTGCAACATTCAGATGAATGAAAGAACCTAACTATTGCGTGAAAGCCAAGGTATGAATATCCCAATAAAGCCTGCTATCACTTTGTTGATTGATGCGGATGCTTGTCCTGTAAAAGATGAAGTTTATCGTGTGATGAATCGTTATCAGCTTAAGACATTTGTTGTGGCAAATCGTTTTTTGTCCCTTCCGGATGAAGCACTCATTGAAAGAGTGGTCGTTGCTGGTGAATTCAATGGTGCTGATGATTGGATCGTAGAACATGTGCATGAGGCAAGTATTGTTATTACCAGTGATATTCCTTTAGCAGCACGGGTTGTGCAAGCTGGGGGTTTTTGTCTTTCGCCAACGGGGCGTATTTTTGATGTAAATTCAATTGGTCAGGCTTTGGCGATGCGCAATTTGATGGAAGATTTGCGGGGACAGGGCAGTATAACGGGTGGTCTCCGTCCTTTTTGTCGTAAAGACCGTTCTGCTTTTTTATCAGCACTGGATCTCGTTATACAACGTTTAAAAAGACGCGGTTATTAGGTTATAGGGCTTCTTTTATAACAGCTTTTATAAGTGCTTTGGCATCGTCATTGGCCCATGGAGCTGCACCATTGAAGGAAGCAATGAGATATCCCTCTTTATCGATGAGAAATGTAATGGGGAGTCCTAAAGCAAGCCCCTGTTTTCTAACATTGTTGAAAATATCCATTGTTTCATCGCGATAGTAAAGCAAATTATTCGCATGAATATTCTGTAAAAATTGCTGAATTTTTTCAGGAGAAGCAGTTTTATCGATATTAATAGCTATGACATCAAAGTTTTCTCCACCTAATTCGTGTTTTAATTGCGCAAGTTCGGGCATTTCTGTGCGGCAAGGTGCACACCAAATAGCCCATAGATTGATCAGCATCGGTTTTCCAATAAATTCGCTGAGTGTGTGCTCTTTTCCTTGAATATCCTTGAAAGAGAGTTTCTTCATATCTGAGGGCGTATCAGCAAATCGTATGTGGCTAAAAAAGCCTTTTGCTGCTTTTCGGATTGCCATCATTTTTTCTTCTCGTGTTTTATCAATGTTTATTTTTTGTGCTTTTGCTGCTGAAATGAAATTGAAAAGGAAAGACTCTCTTTTGTTATCGTAGTTTGTGGTTGCGTATAAACTCAATGCAATGATAAAGAATGCAAGGGAGAATTGCCTTTTTTTATTGTTTTTTTCGCTGGTGAAAATTTGAGAAATCATAATTTTGTCCTTTGTATGGGTGTTTTCAGAATATGACAGATGAGAAGTTAAAGAACCAAATGTGGAGTGGTCGGTTCGCGGCAGGTCCTTCTGCAATTATGGAAGAAATTAATGCCTCAATTGATTTTGATCAAAAACTTTATCGACAAGATATTGAAGGTTCCCTTTCTCATGCGGCTATGTTAGCGCAAACGAAAATCATTTCACAATCAGATTATAAAAAAATTGTTCATGGTTTGAAACTTATTTGCCAAGAAATTGAAGACGGTAAATTTGTTTTTTCACGAAAGCTTGAAGATATTCATATGAATATTGAAGCGCGGCTGAGCGAATTGATTGGTCCTGTAGCAGGGCGTTTGCATACGGCGCGTTCACGCAATGATCAAGTTGCTGTTGATTTTCGCTTGTGGGTGCGTGAAGCAACGCAAAAGATAGCACAAGCTTTAAAAGGATTGATAGAGCAATTGCTTATTCGAGCAGAACAACATGTTGATATCTTTATGCCAGGCTTTACGCATTTACAATCAGCACAACCGGTAACATTTGGCCATTATATGATGGCTTATGTTGAAATGTTTGGTCGAGATTTATCGCGGATGCGTGATGCTCTTGAGCGAATGAATGAATCGCCTTTAGGGGCGGCTGCTTTAGCAGGGACAGGCTTTCCAATTGACCGTTTTATGACAGCAAAAGCGCTAGGCTTTCGAGAACCAACACGCAATTCGATTGATAGTGTTTCAGATCGTGATTTTGCATTGGAATTTTTAAGCGCTGGCGCTCTTTGTGCAACACATCTTTCACGTTTAGCAGAAGAAATAATTCTTTGGTCAAGTGAACAGTTTTATTTTATTCGTTTATCAGATGCTTTTTCAACTGGTTCGTCTATCATGCCGCAAAAGCGAAATCCTGATGCTGCCGAACTTGTGCGGGCTAAAGTAGGACGGTTGAATGGCGCATTAATGGGGCTGTTAACGGTGATGAAAGGGTTACCCCTTGCTTATTCGAAGGATATGCAAGAAGATAAGGAATATGTCTTTGATGGGGCTTTGAGTTTGGAATTATCACTAGCAGCAATGACAGGGATGATTGCTGATTTGAAAGTTAATAAAGAAGCTATGAAAAAAGCCGCTGATTCTGGCTATGCAACTGCAACCGATTTTGCTGATTGGCTTGTACGCGAATCAGGGATTCCTTTTCGCGAAGCACATCATATTACAGGGCGTGCTGTGGCATTAGCAGAAAAAAAACAGTGTCGCCTTCAGGATTTATCATTGGATGAACTTCAAGCAATTTGTCCTAATATCAATGCGACACTTTTTGATGTTTTGACCGTTGAAAAATCTGTTGAAAGTCGCAAAAGCTTTGGGGGAACAGCACCTTCAGAGGTTCTTCGGCAAATTACGTATTGGAAAAAGCGTCTTGTGAGCGCTTGAGTGATTGTATTTTAAAGGTAAAAAAGAGATCGAGATGAGGAAAGAGGACAGATGAAAATTATATTAAAGGGGTTGATGATTGTCCTTTTAGGAGGCGTTTGTGTCGCTGGGTGTGGGCGTAAAGGGTCATTGGAAATGCCTCTTACAAGTGTGGAAAAGTCTGTGCAAGGAACATCTGTTACTCAAAGTGAAGGTGATAAACCTTTTATTCTTGATCGTTTGATAAAGTAGGAGGAAAGTGTGGATTTTTTCTCTTACCATCAAGGTATGCTTCATGCTGAGGGTTGTTCACTTGCTGTTCTTGCGCAGGAGGTGGGGACTCCTTTTTATTGTTATTCCGCCAATGCATTGGTTACACGTTTTAAAGACTATAAAAAGGCATTTCAAGGGATGCCTAGTCTGCTTGCTTATGCGGTTAAAGCCAATTCTAATCAAGCAGTTTTACGGCTTTTAGCGAACAATGGAGCGGGAGCTGATGTGGTTTCAGAAGGGGAATTACGGCGCGCCCTTGCTGTTGGTATTCCGGCACATCGTATTGTTTATTCTGGTGTTGGTAAAACCATGAGAGAGATAGATTTTGCTCTTGCTCAGGATATTTATTGTTTTAACGTTGAATCAGAGCCGGAACTTGAACAGTTATCTCAACGTGCTGTTGCGCTTTCAAAGATAGCACGTGTTTCATTGCGCATTAATCCAGATGTTGATGCGAAGACCCATAAGAAAATTACAACAGGAAAATCTGAAAATAAATTTGGTATTCCATTGTTGTTGGCAAGAGAGGCTTATAAAAAAGCGGACTCTTTACCTGGATTGCAGGTTTGCGGTATTGATATGCATATTGGCAGTCAGATTTGTGACTTAAAGCCATTTGAAGAGGCATTCCTTCTTATTGCAGATTGTGTGCGTCAATTGTGGAGCGATGGCTATGCAATAACGCATATAGATATCGGTGGTGGGCTTGGTATTGCCTATGGTTGTGAACAACATACTGTACCTTCTCCTTTTGATTATGCTGCGCTGGTAAAGAAATATATTGCTCCTTTAGGGATTAATATTGTTGTGGAGCCGGGGCGGAGCATTGTGGGTCAAGCTGGTGTACTGATGACATCTGTTCTCTATTTAAAAAGGGGACAAGGGCGGAATTTTGTTATTGTAGATGCGGCGATGAATGATCTGATGCGTCCAACGCTTTATGATGCTTGGCAAAATGTCGTCCTTGTGAAAAAAGCAGCAAAAGACGCTCCCCTTATTCGTGCAGATATTGTTGGTTCTGTTTGTGAGACTGGCGATTATTTAGCATTAGATCGTTACTTGCCGATTTTGGCACCCGGTGATCTTTTAGCAATTACGCAAGCTGGAGCTTATGGTGCTGTGATGGCGAGTACTTATAATAGCCGACTTTTGGTCCCAGAAGTTCTCGTTCAAGATACGTGTTATGCGGTTATTCGTCCACGTCTTGATTATGCTCAATTGATGGGATGTGATCATATTCCTGATTGGGTTGAGAATTCTTAAGTGTTTTTGGTCTTATTTTTACTAAACTTTGATGAAACAATTTATTTTCTAGAAATTGTCTTGTATGGGGTTTATGATCTTAATGCACCACGATAAAAGGGGATAAATGCTTGTTTATGAAAAATAAAAACATCAAAGGCTTTGCAATGAAGCTTTTGTGTGTGCGCATTTTGATGTGGGGAATCCTTTCATTTGAACGGATGTGGGTACGGTTGTTGCCATTTTTCCTCGTTGTTAGTCTCTTTTGTTCGTTTAGCTGGTTGGGACTTTTTGGCATTTTGGGCTATTGGTCACATTTGCTCTTACTTGGGGTTATACTTGTTTGTGCTGGAGCGAGTTTATTTTTTCTTGTTCGTTTTCGGTTTCCCACAATACGGGAAGTGAATTGCCGTCTTGAACGCGTCAATGATCTTAGACATCAGCCTTTGAATATTCAGACAGATCGTTTATGTTCTGAAAATGATGAAGATTTTAGTGCTGTTATTTGGCGTGAACATCAACGCCGAATGGCAAAACAATTATACCATTTAAAAACTGGATTTATCTCTCTTAATAGTGCGGATTATGATCCTTTGGCTTTGAGGGCTTTGTGTGTTCTTCTTTTTGTTTGCGCTTTTAGTTTTTCTTTTGGTTCACAAGGGGGGCGTTTGGCTGATGCCTTTGATTTTCGTCCTGTTGTTGATGAAAAATTCATGCGGATTGATGCTTGGGTAACACCACCTGCTTATACCGGTGTGGCACCGATTTATTTGACAAAAGATGAGAAAACACAACTAGAAATCCCTGAAGGGAGTAATGTTGTTGTGCGTGTTGTCAATGGGGCTGGCGTTACAGTAAAAGCAAAGTCTGTAGAAGATGGGAGGGAAATTTCGTTTTCAGAGAAAACGGAACAAACAGCTTTGAATGATCCAATCGCTCATTTTGAAACACATTTAAATCATTCAATGAATTTATTTGTATCATCACGTCGTAAAAAACAGCAGTGGCATTTGCAGATGATCAAGGACACGCTTCCGACAATTCATTGGCTGGAAAAACCAGGGCGGATTTTAACGGGATCGTTAGAGTTACGATATGTGGTGGATGATGATTATGGTGTGACAAAGGCTTTTGTTGAAATAGAGCCTTTTCTTCCTCAGAATAAAAGTGCTTCTTCTCTTTATAATGCTCCGGAAATAGAGCTTCTTCTTCCGCGTGGTGGAAAGGGGAAAATGCGGATGGTGCAAGATATATCAGCGCATCCATGGGCGGGTTCGCAAGTCAAAATTACTTTGGTGGCAGAAGATGGTGCGGGGCAGAAAGGGCGTAGCAAAACTTTTGTTATGACATTACCGCAACACGTTTTTTCAAATCCTGTCGCGCGTGCGGTGAGTGAAACGCGTCGTTTATTAGCGCTTGATGCTTCTGCGAGAGAGCGTGTATTGGATATGCTTTCTGCTTTGCTTGTGCGTCCAGAAAGGGGGGTGCAAAATGTAATGCATTTTCTTGTTCTACAAAGTGCGTGGACAAGACTTTCTTTAGCACAAACAGAAGAGGATTTGCGTGGTGTGGTGGATTATTTATGGCAAATTGCTTTGGGTATTGAAGACAATCAGCTTGAATCCGTGCAAAAAAATTTAAAACAAGCACAAGCTGCTTTACGTGATGCATTGCGTTACGGTGCTTCAGCGGCAGAAATTGAACGCCTTATGGCAGATTTACGTCAAGCTATGGATGAGTATATTCGTGCTTTGGCTGAAAAAGCACCAGATACTCAAGTTTCTAAAAATTCTAAAAGCTCAAAAAGCACCAATCTTTCTGAAGCTACACTACAAGAAAAGCTAAATTTAATTGAGGAAATGGCTAAAACGGGCTCTTCTTTAGCAGCTGAACAACTCTTGGCGGAAGTTGAACAGACGCTTGATCATTTGCATGTGCAAAAAGGCAATCAAAATGAGGGAGAAAAAAGCCAATCTGCACAAATGAAAGAAAAGATGGACCAGCTTGGAGATTTAATGCGTCGTCAGCAAGAAATTCTCAATGAAACACATCAGTTAGAGATGGAACAAAAACGCGGAGAAAATGTGCCGGAAACACAGAAAAAATCTTTAAAAAAACGTCAAGCTGAATTGCAGTCTGAATTATCAACATTAGAAAAAGAATTATCAGAACAAGGATTTGAAACAGGAGGCGCATTGAAAAGGGCAGAAGAAAAAATGAATTCTGCGGAAAATGCTCTTGATAATGGAAATCATCAGGTATCTATACAAAATCAGTCTGACGCTTTGGAATCTTTGAGGCAAGGTGCACAAAATGTTTTGAAAAAAATGCGCGAGACACTCAAAGAAACGGGAAATGATCAAAATGCTGATTCTGGTCCTAAAGATCCGTTAGGACGTCCACTTTCTTCAAAAACAGATGAAGGACAAGAAGGTGAGGCACTACCACAAAAAAGTGATCAAATGCGTACGCGGCAGATTTTGGATGAAATTCGCAAACGTCTTGGTAAAGAGCATATTCCAGAAGAAGAAAAAAACTATCTTGAAAGATTGCTTCATTTTAATTAACCAGTGTTGGCTTTTTTCTTAATTGATGTCAGAAACAGTGTATGAAGAACCTCTATGGGGTTCATCTCCAAGAAAATGATTAAAGCGCTTGTAACGCAATAATCATCCTGCTGTACTGATTTTTTAATCATTTAAGTTTAAAATATGAAATATTGAAATATTCGCTATTGCGGAAAAAGAGCAGAAGTCCATATAATTTGGGTATATGAAAATCTGTAATGTTTGGAATTTGTTTCTACATGGTATGTTGAATTGGATATCGTTACGCTGAAAGATTTTTATGCTTCTGCACTTGGGCTGCGTGTGCAAAAGACGCTGTGTGACCAATTGAATTTATGGTGGCCTAATCTTACGGATAAACGGATTATGGGGTTGGGTTATGCACTTCCTTATCTTTCTACATTGCGTGAACGTGCCCAACAATGTTTTGCTTTTATGCCAGCTTCCCAGGGTGCTTCGCCTTGGCCTTGTGCTGAGCAAGTTGCTACAGCGCTTGTTTTTGAAGAAGATTTGCCGCTTCCTGATGCGTCAGTTGATTGTATTTTATTGGTACATGCATTAGAATATACAGAAAATTCATTTGAAACGTTGAATGAAATATGGCGTGTTTTAGCACCCAATGGCCACTTGATCGTTATTGTACCTAATCGCTCTGGCTTTTGGGCGCGCAGTATTGCTACGCCCTTTGGTTATGGCGAGCCTTATAGTCGGCAACAAATTACACGTTTGTTCGAAAAAACAAATTTTGTTTCTGGGCCAATACAAGAAATTGTACATTATATGCCCTCTACGGGTTATGTTTCGCGGTTGTTCTCATTTTTTTATGAGCCATTTGCACGCTATCTTTTGCCTTATTTTGGTGGACTCTTAATGTGTCAGGCACAAAAACGTGTTTATCAAGGTTTGCTGGTACAGCGTCGTCAATCGCGACGTGTTTTTATTCCTGCTTTATCACCACAAGTGCGAAATATTTTAATTTATAAAGATAATTAATCATTCTGCCATTGGCATAAGAACCGCAAATATAGAAGGCTTCCCTTATTTCAATTTTTGCACATTATATGTGAAGGTTTTTTCATCTCGTTTTTGTTTTCATTTAAGATATTAAAATTGTTTTTGAAATAGTAAATCTCGAATTAAAGATTAAGACGATATCCGTTCTGATCCGTAATGAGAATTTGTGCATTGGAGGGATCTTTTTCGATTTTTTGTCGCAAACGATAGATATGGGTTTCTAAAGTATGGGTAACAATATTTTCATTATAACCCCAAACTTGTTCTAACAATGTTTCACGGCTGACAATTTTATCATTAGCATAATAGAGACATTTAAGAATTGCTGCTTCTTTTTCTGTGAGACAGATTTTATTGTTGCATTGATCAAGAAGAAGTTTTTGTCTTAGTTTAAAAGTATAGGGGCCAATATGAAAGGTTGCGTCTTCATTTTGTTCATATTGGCGCAACTGTGCTCGAATTCTCGCTAATAACACCGCAAAGCGAAAGGGTTTTGTCACATAATCATTGGCGCCTGTTTCAAGATCTAAAATATTATCGCAGTCTGTATCATGATTTGTTATCATGATAATGGGGGCACGAAATCCTTGGATGCGTAATTTTTTCACGGCTTTGAAACCATCAAGATCAGGAAGTTCAAGTCCCAAAATAGCGAGATCAATATTTTCTTCTTGGATTATTTTCATTCCCTCTTCTGCTGTTTTTGCTTGGAAAATTTCAAACTCTTGATGCATTTGCAATTGTTCTACTAAAATGGGGCGTAGATTATCGTCTTCAACAATTAAAAGAGTATAGTGGTTCATGTTTTTCCTTATAGGCATGTTGAGGCACTGATTGGTAAAGAGTAGTTTCATGAAAAATGAGATTTCATGCAAGAAAAATTAAAACAGGAAAATTAAAAAAGAGCGTTTCTAAAAAATAAACTTTTATAATTTCTATGGTTGCTTGCCGAAAAGAAGGTATTTCCGTCTGCAGAGTATTTTACGTATTGGTTGGAAGCGTTTGTTTATGCTCTAGAACGTGTTTTAGCTATTGAGTGTTATCATCTTTACGCTTATGGAGAAATAAAGCCGGCACTATCATACACTTTGCCAGCTCGTGGGTGTTGCGGATAGACCTTGGCACTTGAGACTCTTCATAAGAGGAATTTTTAGTCCTTTCTTTCACGTTTTTTATCCATACGGGACTTTTCCTGCTTGTAATGTGCAAGAAAATAGCTTTTGATTGATTTAATATAAACAGGTTGGGAATGAGAGAATCCTGCGGTATGAGGGGCTCTCATCCAACATGTAAAACAATGAACACTCAATATGATGCGTTTTTTAAGCGTGAAGATAACTGTGCAACACCTTACACATATGCACTGTTTAGGAGAATTTCACGGTTATTTTTATTGTTTTTTATCCACGTTCAGTTTTGTTTTTTCGTTGCATTTGTGTGCGAAGGGGTCTGTGTGTGATGTTTGTGGTGTTGCTTATTATAATCGTTGAGTAAGCTTTGCCTTTAGCAATGCCGAAAAGATGCATCATAAAGAGGTTTTTTATGCAATGCTATGAAGCATCTTTTTATATGAGCTAATGAATAAAAATTATTGTTTTAAGATAAAAGCATTTCCATCTTAAGGTTGCCCATCAAACAAACTTCTTTCCATTCATCTTCTGTCACGGGTTGCACTGATAAGCGGCTGGCATTAACCAGTACCATATTTGCTAGCTTGGGATTGGCTTTAATTTGTTTTAATGAAACAGGTGTTGGCATGTCACAAAGTGCGCGGATATCCACACATTCCCAGCGTGGATCAGAGCTTGTAGAATCAGGGTGTGCTTCAGCACATATTTCTACAATGCCTACAATTTCTAAACCTTTATTTGAGTGATAAAAAAAACCTTTATCGCCATATTTCATGGCGCGCATATTATTACGGGCTTGATAATTGCGTACACCATCCCATTGTTCGCCATCAGCTCCTTTTTTCTTTTGCATCTCCCATGACCATTTATGGGGTTCAGATTTAAAAAGCCAATAAGCCATGAGTTCTCCTTTTTCATAGACTGTTATGCATTCATCATGTGCATTTTTATAAGCATCTTTGTAACACCATCAACGATGATTTTTAAAATGGGGTAAAGAACGGGCATTATCTGTTTTTTCTTGTTTCAAAATAACGTGTAGCAGAGAAACGCGATTCATTGATATTTCATGTTGTATAAAGGTATTTTGCTCTTTGTTTATCTTTTCAGCTATGGTTTGAAATGCGGTCACTATAAGAGTTTTTTGGAGAAAATTAAGAAAATTGATTCTAAAAAGCTTCAAGATTACAACGGCAATGAAACGAATAGATGATCAAAGATGATGAGGTCAAAGAATGGTTTTCATATCTATACTTCGTGGGAGAGAATAGATCTTATTATGCCGTAAAATACCGTCATTTGAAGTGTAATGATATAAGGCAGTTTTTTGAAACATGAAATTTTTTAGAATGTGTGGTGCATATTTAGGTTTGCGTGTCGAGCTTTGGATTAAGTGAATTGTGTGAGTGGGAAGCAGGTGGAATCCGCTCGATAGGGAATTCGGACTATCTACAGACCGGATTGAGTAGAAATCTTCGTTCTTTAAGATGTGTGTGGGGCGTCAGTGTTATTATGCTTTTGTTCCACGGCGTCCCATCCCGATCAAGGGCGTGGCTTTTTCATCTAATGGCCAGCGTGAACGGGGTGCAATGTCAAGAGAGCTTGTTTCTCCTCGTGCGAGTTTTTGTGCACCGGCAAAAGCAATCATTGCAGCATTATCGGTACACAAGGAAAGAGGAGGAGCTATAAATTCAAAACCATGTTGATAGGCAAGTTCTTGCAACGTAGAACGAATGGCTTGGTTTGCAGCAACACCGCCTGCGACAACCAAAGCAGGAGAACGCTTTCCTTGATCATGAGAGAGAGGATATTGGTGGGTAAAGTGTTGTAGGGCTAGGTGAATACGATCATGTACTGTATCGGTCACGGCGGCTTGAAAACTTGCGGCAATGTCAGCAATATCATTTTCCGTAAGAGGAGCTATGGCTGTTGCGGCTTGTCGAACAGCAGTTTTGAGTCCTGAAAAAGAAAAATCTAACCGTTTTTCACCTTTTAAAGGGCGTGGAAGGGGGATGCGATTTTTATCACCAAATAAAGCTGCTTTTTCAAGTGCTGGTCCACCAGGATAAGGAAGACCTAAAAGTTTTGCAGTTTTATCAAAGGCTTCTCCTAATGCATCATCAATGGTGGTTCCTAAACGTTGGTAGTTACCTACTCCATGAACAATGATTGTTTGTGTATGACCCCCTGAAACTAAAAGTAATAAATAAGGAAAGCTGACGTTGTGCGTTAACACAGCTGTTAAAGCATGTCCCTCTAAGTGATTTACCGCAACAAATGGTTTGCCAGTGGCAAGAGAGAGTGCTTTTGCGCTCATAACGCCTACCAACAATCCTCCTATCAAGCCTGGTCCACTGGTGGCTGCAATGCCATCAATATCTTTTAATTTTGTGTTTGCTTCTGTTAGTGCTTGCAGAATTAAATGATCAAGAACTTCAACATGGGCACGAGCAGCAATTTCAGGAACAACACCGCCGTAAGGTGCATGGTGATCAATTTGGCTCCAAACAACATTGGAAAGAATTCGGCTGTTTGATTCATTGTTATATTCAATGACAGCCGCTGCCGTTTCATCACAACTTGTTTCTATTCCCAGCAGACGCATTTTAAACAAAACCTTATATTGAAGCTTCTTTTCTGCGTGCGTACCATGAACAGAAAAAGATGCAAAGTATTTCTCTCAGAATTGATTTTTCTATGAAAAAATATGTGTTTTGGCATTTTCTTTGAATTTCATGATATTGTTGATTAAAAAATAAAGCTGTATTTTTGAGTATAAAATGCAAATGTGTTTTTTAAAACTTGTCTATTAAAGTCTATAATTGTAAATATTATTGAAAAAAATGAGATTTGGAAAATCTCTATAAAGTTATACTCTTTATAAAAAGAATGTAAAACAAACGAAGATATTTGAGAAAAGCTTCATTTTTAAAACTTTTTTCATTTTATTATTTTATCATTAAAAAAAGTGTGCACAAAAAGTGACAGAGATGGTCGATTCTTCAAAACCAAAAGTTAAACCACATTATGCTGGTACGCGCCGTAAGAAACCAGTTATTGAACATGAAGCTGTTCCCCATGATTCAGAGGAAAAAATCCACGATTCTGTAGAGTCTCATGCGCGAGAAAAACAGAATATGCAAGGTCAGGATAAAAGTAGCTCTCGTACAACTTGGTTTTTCTTGTCCTTTTCTGGGATTTTGGGGGGATTCATTGCTTTGGGAATTTTTATGGGGCTTCAATGGGCTGGTTTTTTTCCTTCTTCTTTTGTGGAAAATTCTGCTGGAGGGGAAAAAGCTTTGCAGATTGCTGAAGCCGCAAAAAGTCAAGGTGAAGACACAAAGGAACAATTGAGACGGGTGTTTCAAGAAATCGATGCGTTAAAAACAGAGTTTTCTTCTTTTTCATCACAACAGTTTAAAACAACGAAAAACGATGAACTATCGAAAGAAGAAATCAAAAAAGCTTTTGCGATTTTAGAGGAAAAAGTAAAAGCTCTTGAAGAAACTATACAAACTTTTGTTAGAGAGTCGAAAGAGATAGAGACGGCTTTGTCTGTTGGGCAGAGCAATGCAAATGATCTTGCTGCGTTAAAACAACAGTTAGAAGCTATACAGGAAGAAACTGCTGTTAAAAATAGTGAGAAAAAAGAAATAGATACCGCGCTCTTTACTGCAATTAGTTCATTAAAAAATGCTATAGAGCGTGGTGGATCTTATAATAATGAATTAAAGCTGTTACAGCAATTATCGCCTTCGATTGATAGACTTGATGTGTTGCAAAAAACAGCTACTGTGGGTCTTCCAAGTTCAGCACAACTTTCTGTTGATTTTTCTCATGTTGCCGATGCAATTGTTGGTACGCAAAATATTGTTGCGTCAGATGCTGGTTTTTTTGACCGAATTTTAGCGTGGATAAAAGGGCTCATTGTTTCGCGACCGATTGGCAATGTTGAAGGGACGACGCTGGGGGCTATTGCGGCACGCATGGAAGTTGCCATTCAAGCTGGTGATTACGAAAAGGCTTTGAGCGAATGGCAATCATTGCCTCAAAGTGCAAAAGATGTTTCAATGGATTTTGTTAAGCAGCTTGAAAGACATATTGCTATTCAACAGTTGTTGCAGCAATTGTTATTGTCTGTGCAACAAGGATCTTTTAAGGCAACAAAGATGTAAATAGGCCCAAGATGATACGTGTTTTTATTTATATTTTTGTTGTTTGTATCCTCGGTTTAGCTTTCGCGTGGGTTGCTAATCACAATGGTATTTTTGTTCTTACATTTTTGCATTTCAGATTTTCTGCTTCATTGCTTACAGTGTTAAGTGTGCTTATTTTGCTTTTTGTAACGCTGGTGCTTTTATGGTGGTTATTGTCTTTCTTTTTTTCCTTACCGCGTGCTCTTTCCAATTATTTGTATAAACGCAATCAAAAGCGCGGTTATGAAGCTCTTTCAAAGGGGATTCTTGCAACTTTTGCTGGTGATAGTATGGTTGCGCAAAAAATGGAAGCACAGGTTGCTAAATATCTTGCAGGAAAACAAGAGCCATTGGTAAAACTCTTACAAGCGCAAACCTTGTCTTTACAAAATAACTCTGTTCGCGCCATCGGTCTTTATGAGGGGATGAGAAAGGAAGATTCGACAAAATTGGTTGGACTTTATGGTTTGTTTCGTGAAGCGATGAAGAGTAAAGCTTATGAGGCAGCGCAACAATATGCCGAAGAGGCGCTGACTTTATCGCCAGCACTTTTATGGGCGCATCAGGCGGTGCTTGATCGGTTAAGTACTGAGGGTAAATGGGATAAGGCACTTACTATTTTTGAAAGAGCGCAAAAAGCTCTTCCGCGTTCTGTTCGCGCGACTCCAGAGCGGCAGCATATACAGGTTTTACTATTAAGTGGGCAGGCACTTTCTTTGTTTGATACACATCCTGTACACGCACGTGAAGCCATTTTGAAAGCCCATAAATTGGCACCTGATTTTGTTCCAATAATAGTTATTGCTGCTGATATTCTTTATAAGTTAAATGAAACGCGTAAAGCGGATAAAATGATTATAGCGGCTTGGCAAAAGGATCCTCATCCTGATTTGGCGGCGCTTTATCTCGAAAGAGAAGAAGGAGCTATTGGGCGATTGAAAAGGGCTAGGACACTTGCTTCTTATAATAAAGATGCATTTGAATCGGCTTTCCTTATTGCTAAAGCAGCTTTAGATGCTGGTGAAACAGCATTAGCGAGAGAGCAGGCAAAAAAAGCATTACAATGTCATCCACGGGAAAGTGTTTATTTATTGTTGGCAGATATTGAAGAGGCACAGGGAAACAATCAAGGTGCTGTGCGTCAATGGCTTTCTTTAGCACTTCGTGCTGAACGTGATCCAGTATGGATGTGTGATGGGTCCATTTTTTCTTCTTGGTCAGCGGTTTCTCCAATCAGTGGACGTTTGGGCGGTTTTGAATGGAAGGCGCCTCCCTGTATGCCTTCTCTCACATTAGAGGCGGACAATATTGTGCCGAAAAAGCAAGGCAAAGAGTATGTTATGGGAAAAAGTGATGGTGTTGAAGATAAGAAGCTTGAAAAATTAACACCCATAGACGATTCTCTTTTGCATAATGTGCAGGTGGAGAAACAAGATATAAAAGAACAAGATGTAAAAATGTTCAGTCAAACTCACTTAAATGTTGATGATCCAGGGGTGAAAACAGAAGAAGAAACATCTTTATCGAGGAAAAAATTTCGTTTATTTTAAATTGCGCCAATGTGATATATGAGTGTTTTCTAAGAAGAAATAATTAACCTAGAAGAAAAAACATCATTAGTCTTGTCCAATAAAATTATTCTCTTATGCTTTAAAAATGAAGTTTTGCTTAGTTGCAGAGGTGATTGGTTAAAAAATGTTTTTAAATCAGAGATGTCTTGATAAAAAACAAAAAAATAACAAACCAAGGATTGCTGTTGTTATTCATCGGCGGTCTACCTATACTGGTCGTTTAGGAAAATTTTTACAACAAAATGGTTTTGTTCTTGATATTTATCGTCCTATTTTTGGACAAAAACTCCCTGATACATTAGAGCATTATGCCGGTGTTGTTATTTTAGGGGGACCGATGAGTGTGAATGACAGCGAAGCCTATATTGGTGAGGAAATTGATTGGATTTCGTTATCACTAAAGGAAAATAAGCCTTTTTTGGGTATTTGTCTTGGAGCACAAATGTTAGCGCGAAATCTAGGGGGGCGCGTTGGTACAAGAAGTGATGGGACTGTTGAAGTCGGCTGGTATCCACTAGAAGCAACCCCTCAAGGGAAGGAATTGATGAATTGGCCAGAAATGGTCTACCATTTCCATGAGGAAGGTATTTATGATTTACCGAAAGAGGCAATGCTTTTGGCAACAGGGCATACATATCCTACACAAGCTTTTCGTTATGGAAACAATGCATGGGGTTTGCAATTTCATGCTGAGTTTACACGTGCTATGATGCGGCGTTTGGTCGTGCGTTCGGCACATAAATTGACTGAAAAAGGTGCTCAACCTGCTTGTGCACATTTGAAAGGTCGTTTAATTTATGATCAAGCTTTAAGCCAATGGTTTGAAGGTGCATTACGACAGATTTTTTGTGTACCGCCCGCATTTGTGTGAGTGTTAGAAACACTATTCATTATCGTTCTTGTTGTGCTGTAAAACAGTATCGTTTAAGGTAGAGATAGAAAACTCATGTAAAACTTTACACATGAGGTATTTTTTGTTAGAAAGTGTAACGGATTTTCTTAAAAAGATCTTGCTGATTAGGCTTATGAGATACTGTACTTTAGAACGATGTATAGGAACTCCTTGAAGTGATCAGTAGATAAAATCCGGTCGATTAAGAAGTTGTATTGTTTATAAACTGACTGTGGTTAAGAATCTTTGTCCTTTTTAGGGTGGGGAGGAAGTTAAGAGATAAAGAAAGTTTTAATGTTGTCTAAATCCTTTCAAATACCGTCATCACAAAAGAGATTTTCTTTGAGCTATTTAATTTGTGGGCTCGTTTGTCTTGCTCTGATATTTATTTATAGCGCACTCTGGTTTTTTTTTCACGTAAAATAGAAGAGCAAGTTTCTGATATATTTGCAAAAGCGTCTTCCTATAATATGGCGGCGGTATGTGAGAATGTGCGCAAGGATGGTTATCCTTTACGTATCGGTGTTGTTTGCGACAATTTTCAATTTTCTTGGCCTTTACATGGGGTTTCTTTATCGACGGGGCGTTTGACGGCTGGTGCACCAATTTATGCACCTCATTTGGTCGAGTTTAATGTTCATTCTCCTGCATCCATTGTTTTTTCCGGACAAACTTCTATAGTATCGCGTTGGCGCAATTTGGTTATTGAAACAGAACCTTATTGGAAAACGGGTAAAACATTGAAGTTTATAGCTGAAGGGCTTGAAATTTCACCACTTTCCTCTTCCCTTGAAGATAAAAAACCTCAAGAAGCATTAGGAGCACAAACAACAGATAAAAAAACGACACAGGAAAATGTAGAAGATCAGGCATCTTTGCAAAATACGCATGACATGATTACTCAGCCGTTAGAGACAAAAGATACGCCTCAAAAAATAACGGCAGAATTTTTGCGCTTTGATCTGAAACATGAAAATAATGATTTATTGGGAAATATAACTTTTGACGGTTTTGATGTTTCTCTGGTTTTTACATCTTCTTTTGTTGATGTCCCAAAAATTGATGGTAACTTGAAAGTGATTTTAAATGACATCTCTTTTTTGTCTGAAGATGAAGGAAAAAATTGGCAACAGCGACTGTATGGAAAAAGTGGGCTTTTAAAGCAAGGTGAATTGACTTTTCATACAGGCGGTGGGTTACGTATTAGTGGACCTTTTTCTTTTGATGAAGAAGGATATTTGACAGCAGAATTCGAACTTGTCCATATTCAGCCCATGAAGCTTCTTAACACTTTGCAGCGCTTATTTCCCGCGCAGGACAATAATCTTCAAGCGTTATTTTTTATTTTGGGTGCACTGCCTAAAAATGCCGATGGCGCTCCCGTTCTCCCCTTGCTCATTAACAATGGGTGGGTAAAATTAGGTTTTTTAAAACTTGGTCGTCTCGCTCCACTTTAGGTTTTATACCCAAGCCTTTTTTCATTTTTACCACCAAATTTCGATTTTTTCTGATTTTCACACTTTTTTGCAATTTTAGAGTGTCAAAATCTATTTTAACAAAATGCGTATTTAATGGTAAAAAAATAGCTGTAAAAATAAAAAATTACCACTTACTCCTAACTAATCCCACCTCTTTTCACTTAGTACAAAATCTTATGTCAAACTACATATAGCAACAGTGTTTGTGTGGAAAAAGTGGCATTTTAAAGTATGCTGAATTGCCTTTTTATACAGGTAGTGTGGTGCCGTGTTAGGAACCTTTTTTCTTTATGTATGGAATTTGAGTATATTGCATATGTCTGTTTAGGGTGACCTTTGAAATAGGTAAAACAGCCTAGTTGGATGAGAATATGAAGTTGTAAAGGGGAAAATGGACGTCCATCTTTTCATTTATGGAGTAAGAAGCTAAGGGGGGCACCATCATATTTATATTTTCCCACTCCTAATGTTTATACAGCTTTTGGCATTTGAGGTGGTTTATGAGGGGCATTTAGTTCTTTCTTTAATATTTTTTATCTATACGGTTTTCCCATTTGCAATATGCAAGGGGAAATGCGTTTAGTTGATTGAATATAAACAGATTTGAAATGAGACAAACTTAGAATATCAGCTTCTCCTTCAACATAAAAATAATAAAATTATGATTGTAAATCAATATATTATATTTTTATGTTGAAGGATGTTTGACAGTAAAATTTGAATTTATTTTTTATTTTAAGTGCTTTGTCTAAAAATGCGGGATAGCGCTTCCGTTCTTTCCTTACTGATTAGTCATGGATGGATAGAACGGGAGATTGAGTGGGTCGTTTTGTATTTGCTTTAGGTTTGAAAGCCGGTATTTTGTAGTTGAGAAATCAATCCTGCTGCAAAAGTAAAACGAGAAATATTGAGATCATTTTCAATAAGGGCACTAATGTGGTTTGTAATTTTGTGAATATGATCTTCTTCTGTTTTTTTCCAAGTGTCAAAAGGATCTTTTTTCTTTCCATAATTTTTGAGGATTTTCATAACGATTTGCCGTAAGCTTTCAGAAACATTTTCTTTTGCTTGGCTTAAAGCCATACTATCATAATAATCTACTACAGGAATTATACGACTTGCTTCGTTAATGCGGTTTATACGAATGATTTGCGCAAGTGAAAAATAGATCTCTGCGGTTTTAATAAGATCACTGTTGCTTTTTTTTGCAATTAAAGAAATATCACAGATTGTTGAAGCAGCTTCTAAGAGAGCTAATTGTTTCGCTAATGCTTTTGGTGCTCCCTCTTCGCTGTAGTGTAATGCTTTTTCTTCAATTTTTTGCTTAATATCGTTGTCGTGAGAATGCATAAGCTCTTGTTCAATAACGCTACGGGCTTGCTTTATTGTTTTTACAATTTCTTCTAATGGACGTGAGAGATCTATGTTGTGTAAACCCCAATTGGTTGTTTCAAAGAGCATTGGGGTCATTGCTGCGTAGAATTTGTTTTGGACAAGACCGGGTATTTTATTATCAAGCTTATCAATTTGCTCAGACAATTGAGGAATTTCAAAACCATCGCGAATGGCAATGAAAACGCGAATAATATTTTCAGCTTTTTGTTCTGTTGCATCGTGTAGTCTATTAACAAAAGTGGGGCCTCCACGATTTACAATATCGTTGGCAATCAGCGTTGCTATAATATTACGACGCAATTGATGGTTAATGACTTCCTTCTTAAAATTTTCTTGAATTTGTGTTGGAAAATAGTTCAGCAAGGTTGTATTGAAATAGTGATTATCAACAATGGGGCTATTAGCAATTTCTTCTTTTAAGGTTAATTTAGCATACGCAAAAATAACAGCGAGTTCTGGACGGAGAAGACCTTTGCCTTGGGTTGTTCTTTGTCGTAAAATTTGCTCATCAGGGAGTATTTCAACTCTACGATCTAGAAGCTTTTTTTGTTCTAAATCGTGCATAAAGCGTATTTGATAGGGCAAATCAGTAGTGCTTTGATTTTCCGCCAAAGAAAGAGCAAGGGGTTGTAGATAATTGTTGCGCAAGACGAGTTGCTCGACTTGAGGTGTCATTTTTTTCAAGAGCTTATTGCGTTCTTCGCGGGTTAATGTTTTGGCGCGTAGTGCTGATGCAAGAACAATTTTGAGATTGACCTCAATATCAGAACAATTCACACCAGCAGAATTATCAATGGCATCCGTATTGCATCGACCACCATTTAAGACATATTCAATCCGTCCACGTTGTGTAACACCAAGATTAGCCCCTTCGCCAATAATTTTTGCACGCACTTGCTCTCCGGTAATGCGTATCGCATCATTTGCACGATCACCTACTTGGGCATCATTTTCTGTTGCTGCGCGGATATAAGTACCAATGCCGCCGAACCATAAAAGATCAACAGGGGCTTTGAGAAGAGCAGAAATAATTTCAAAGGGTGTTCCTGTTTGTTTTTCAAAACCAATGGCTTGTGCTGCTTCAGGTGAGAGAGTAATGGTTTTTTCTTTTCGTGAGAAGATGCCACCGCCCTTTGATAATTTGCTTTGATCGTAATCTTGCCAGCTGGAGCGAGGAAGTTTAAAAAGGCGCATACGCTCTGCATAGCTTTCGTCTATGCTTGGATCTGGATCAATAAAGATATCGCGGTGATCAAAAGCGGCAATCAATTTTGTTTGTTTGGAAAGCAGCATCCCATTACCAAAGACATCGCCAGACATGTCTCCAACACCGACACAGGTGAAGGACGTTGTTTGAATATCCTGATCAAATGTTTCTCTAAAATGTCTTTTGACAGCTTCCCATGCACCTTTGGCTGTAATACCAATGGCTTTGTGGTCGTAACCTGCTGAGCCTCCAGAGGCAAAAGCATCATCGAGCCAAAAGTGATTTGCTTGGCTGATGGCGTTGGCGGTATCAGAAAAAGTTGCTGTTCCTTTGTCTGCTGCGACAACAAAATAGGGGTCAGGGTCATCATGACAGATGACATTGGGGGGAGAACTTATTTTGCCGTTAATCAGATTGTCTGTAATGGAGAGCAAAGCTGTGATAAAGTCTGTATAAGCTTGTCGTGCTGCTTCTACGATGAGAGCACGGTCATTTGTTTGGGGAAGCCGATGGGGATAGAAACCACCTTTTGCACCTGCAGGAACGATAACCGCATTTTTAACTTGTTGGGCTTTGACTAAGCTGAGGACTTCGGTGCGATAATCTAATGCACGGTCAGACCAACGGATTCCGCCACGAGCGATAGGTCCAAAACGCAAATGCACCCCTTCAACTTCCGGTCCATAAACAAAAATTTCTCGGTAAGGGCGTGGTTCAGGCAAACCCTCAATTTGGCGCGGATTTAATTTGGTGGCTAAAATACGCCGTGGACTTCCATCGTCAAGAGGCGTAAAGGCATTTGTTCGTAAACTCGCATCGATAAGGTTGCAATAACGGCGTAAGATGAGATCATCATCTAAACCAGATACTTTCCGTAATTTTTCTCCAATACGCTTTTGAATAACCTGTTGGCTTTTTTCCCGTTCTTTTTCTGTATGGCTTTGGTGAAATTTTAAATGAAATAAAGTATAAAGATCTTGGGTAATGTCAGGATAAGCATTTAAAGTTTGGGCAACGCGATCTTGCGAATAAGGAATACCAGCTTGCTGGAGATAGCGCCCATAATGGCGCAAAATAACAATTTCATACCAATCAAGTTCAGCTGTTTGGGTGAGCGCGTTAAAAGCGTCATTATCAGCATTTTGTGCCCAAATGGCCTCAAAGGTTTCGGCGTGTTTTTGACCGTTTTTTTCAAAATCGATACAGAGTTGGAAAGTGCTTTCTAGCTGCATATCATGAAGATACACAGAGTGCCCATAGCCATCTGGTAATTCAAGGGTTTGTTCAGCGATAACGCGAAATCCCATATTTTCAAGGAGTGGTACACGTTTGGAAAGGGCAAGAGCTTCATGGCGGTGAAAAAGCCGAAGAGAAATGGTACGTTTTTCTTTGTTTTGTGCGTGATAAAAGTTCACGAAAAGGGGCTTCTCATCATGAAGATTTAAAATATGTCCGGCATCGTTAATAGCGTCTTCAGCTGAAAATAAATCACGATAACTGTTGGGAAATTCGCTGGCTAGACGTGTTTGTTGCTCTGTTGTTTTCTGGGCAAGAGCGATGGCTTGAACGCTGTCTTCCCAACTTCGTGCAATCGAACGTACATGTTGTTCAAGTGTGGAGCGCTCGTGAAGGGGAACAGTTTCGTTTCCTTTGCGATGGATGATATAATAGACACGTATAAGGGTGCTTTCCAAAAATAGCGGATAAGATTCAAAAAAGTCGCCTTTATAGAGCTCAACAAAATGTTCGCCAACTTTTTCACGCAGGCTGCTGCTATATTGGTCACGCGGTACGTAGACAAGTATAGAAACAAAGCGCCCAAAAGAATCAGTGTGGGCAAGAACCCGTAAACGTGGGCGCTCATCTAATTGTAGAATAAGTTTGGTGTTTTCTGTCAATGTATCAACATCAGAGCGAAACATTTCATCTCTTGGATAGGTTTCTAAAGCACTGATAAGTGCTTTTCCTGAATAATCGGCGTGATTGTGTCCAAGACGTTGAATAATAGTTTGGGCTTTTTCTTTTAAGAAAGGAATTTGCAAAATAGAACGTGTATAAGCTGAGGAGGTAAAAAGCCCTACAATGCGTAATTCTCCACAGAGTTGGTTTTTTTTATCAAAGATTTTAAGACCAATATAGTCGAGCCAAACAGAACGGTGAATTTTGGAGCGGCTGTTAGCTTTTGTCACGATAAACAGATTATCGCTTTCCATGAAGGATAAAACTTCTTGAGGAGGTTCTTTCATACTTTCATCGTCAACAATATGAATAGAAGCATCCGTGAGTATACCAAGTTCAATATTACTCGCTGTAAAGGATTTTAGGGGTTTTTGGTCTTTGATGAAGTTGTAGGTGCGCATACCAAGGAAAATGAAATTATCGTCCATTAGCCAGTGAAGAAATTCAATAGCTTTTTCGCCTTCTTGTTTGTAGTGCGGGGGAAGACTTATTTGGTAGGCATGAATATGCTTTTTAACTTCTTCAAGCATAGGCTTCCAGTCTTGTACAGCAGCATTCACCTGTTCAAGAACTAAGGTGAGTTCATTTTCAAGTTTTTGTATTTGCTGTTTGTTTAATGACTCGATGTGAATTTGCATCAGACTGATGCGTTTTCCAGAAGCACAATCAAGAATAGGATGCGCAATCAAATAGATATGGTTTTTGTGTTGATTGAAAACATTTAAAATAGAATCGAGAAGGAAGGGTTTGTTATCATTGACAAGCGTGATAGCGGTTATAGGCTTGTTATTACGGGTCAAATTTTGTTCAAAGTAGATAGTATTTTTTCCCGTCTGATGGAGATTAAAAGCTTTTACTGCGACGGCTGCGGCTTTTTGAAGTTCTTTATTTTCGTAATAAACAATATCTTCTTCATCGGTTTGAGCAAAAAGGATTTGTTCTATTTTATCTTGGGTGTTTTTTGTTTCTGTTTTTTTTGGTTGCAACACATCCACTCTCCCTTTTTGCTCTTAGGGGTCTTCTCTTCTCTTTATTGAAAGCTGACCATCATATTTTCGTATACTGTAACACCTTCTTCCTGAAGAAAACAGCTCTTTATTTGGAAAGAATGAGTTTGTTTTTGCTATTTTTTAGTAATAGTTTGTACTTTAAAGAAATATTTTGCGTCAGAGAAAGGGCATTTTTAGTATTTTTGTATGTTAATAGTTTGTTTTTTTAAATATACAAAATGTAAAGTAAAAAAAGAAGCAGAAGTAAAGAGAGAATGGCGCGTTTACCAGCAAGACTTTTAAGTGGTTACCAAAATTTTATAAACAATCATTTTTTATATAAAATAGCACATTATCAGCAATTGGTGATTGAAGGGCAGAAACCTGAAGTTTTGGTCATTGCTTGTTGTGATTCGCGTGCAGTGCCAGAAATGATTTTTGATGCTAAGCCAGGGGAAATCTTCACTTTGCGCAACGTGGCAAATGTGGTTCCTCCTTTTTCTCCTGATGATCAATATCACGCAACATCAGCAGCTCTTGAATATGCTGTGCAATTGCTCGAGGTGAAACATATTGTCGTTTTTGGTCATGCCCATTGTGGAGGCATTCGTACTGCTCTTAAAGAGACATGTAAATCTTTATCATCAAATGATTTTATTGGTCAATGGATAAGTCTCTTAGCACCAGCAGCAGAAATCGTTTTGAATAATAAGTCGCTGTCTTGGCCAGAAAAACAGACGGCATTAGAGCAGCTTTCTATTCGCCATTCGTTGAGAAATTTAGAGACGTTTCCGTGGATAAAGCTTCGCAAAGATCAAGGTTTTTTGACATTACACGGGGTTTGGTTTGATATCTCTAGCGGGAAATTATGGAGTATGGAACAGGAAACAGGTTGTTTTATGCGTGTTGAAGTTGAAAGTTTTGAAGTATAGTATTTGCTGTTTTTATTTCTTCGTATAAAAAGACATTTTATGATAAAACTTGACAAAGCTGGGGTTTTATTGTTTGAAGGAGCAAGCTTTCAGTGACAAAATTAACTTGGAGCCACCGACTGAGACCCCAGTTTAAGGGTATAAAGAGATCTCAGAGGTCAACATCCGACGGCGCGATGCGTTCTCGGATGCTATTTTGGTTTGTTTGTTATGCAACAATGAGGTAAATGATGTTTGAATCCTTGCAAGAGCGACTTGGTTCTATCCTGTCTCATTTGACGGGACGTGGCGCTTTATCGGATCAGGATGTTGTAGAGGCGCTGCGTGAAATTCGTCGCGCTTTATTGGAAGCTGATGTTGCTCTTGATGTTGTACGCTCTTTTACCGATAGGGTTCGGGAAAAAGCCGTTGGGGCCGAAATCGTTAAATCAATTAAACCAGGCCAGATGGTGGTTAAAATTGTTCATGATGAATTGGTTCATATTCTTGGAAATGAAAGCGTTCTGAGTGATTTAAATGCACCAGCTCCAGTTGTTATCATGATGATTGGTTTGCAAGGTTCCGGAAAAACAACTACAACAGCAAAGCTTGCGAAACGGTTCACTGATAAGCACAATAAAAAAGTTCTTATGGCGTCATTAGATACACGTCGTCCCGCTGCACAGGAGCAGTTGCGCCAATTGGGAGAACAGGCGAAACTTGCAAGCTTGCCTATTATTGCGGGACAGCTGCCCGTTGATATTGCATCACGTGCCGTGCAGGCTGCTAAATTGGGTGGTTATGACGTGCTTCTTCTTGACACAGCAGGACGTAATCATATTGATGAAGCTTTGATGCTCGAATTGGCTGAAATTAAAGCATGTTCCCTTCCTCATGAAATTATGTTGGTGGCTGATAGTTTGACAGGGCAAGATGCCGTTCATCTTGCTCGTTCTTTTGATGAGCGTGTAGGGATTACAGGGATTATTTTAACACGTATGGATAGTGATGGGCGTGGTGGTGCTGCTCTTTCTATGCGTGCGGTTACAGGTAAACCAATCAAAGCAATTGGAACTGGTGAAAAAATAGATGCTTTAGAAGAGTTTCATCCCAGCCGTATTGCTGATCGTATTCTCGGAATGGGGGATATTGTTTCTTTGGTTGAAAAAGCTGCTGAAACAATGGATCATGAGAAAGCTGCTGCTTTTGCAAAAAAAATGCAAGCCGGAAAATTTGATCTGAATGATCTTGCAGAACAGTTGCAGAAAATGAAAAAACTGGGTGGAATGGGCGGTATTATGGGCATGTTGCCAGGAATGGGGAAGGTCAAAGAGCAGATTGCGGCCGCGGGGCTTGATGATCGTTTGTTTGATCGTCAATTGGCCATTATTTCATCTATGACACCGCAAGAGCGGGCGAATCCAGAGCTTTTAAAACATAGCCGCAAACAACGAATTGCTAAGGGATCTGGTACAACGGCAGCTGATATTAATAAACTTTTGAAAATGTATCGCCAAATGGCTGATATGATGAAAGCTATGGGTGGTAAAGGAAAAAGTGGTTTTATGGGAAAAATGTTGGGAGGACTTGGTTCCAAAATGGGTTTTGGTGGTATGGGAAATTTGGGGGGGGATTCTCCAGCTATGCCTGATTTGTCGGGATTGGATCTAAAGCAATTCTCAACACTTCAAAAGCAAATTGAAAATGGTAATGGAGGGAAGCTCTTGCCCGGACTTCCCAAGCGTGGACCTACATTTCCTGGTCTTTCCAATGACATTGCTGATAGGGGAAAATTTCCTCAGCATCCTAAGAAAAAATAAGATGTAAAGAGGGAAAGGAATATGATGCAGGAAACAGTATTAAACGAATTGGCACATTTACGAGCATCTATTGATAATTTTGATGCAACTTTGATTCATATCTTAGCAGAGCGTTTTCGTTGTACGAAAGCTGTTGGGCGCTTAAAAGCGCGTTATGATTTGCCTAAAGTAGATCCTCTGCGTGAGCAATATCAGGTAGAGCGTTTGCGGCAATTGGCTATAGATAGTCATCTTGATCCTGATTTTGCTGAAAGATTTTTAAAATTTATTATTAAAGAAGTTGTGCGTCATCATGAAGTTATTGCTGAAGAGCAAAAAACAAAAAAAGTTAATTTAAACGAAAGCCAGAGCTGACAATAGGAGATAAAATATGGCATTGAAAATTCGTTTGTCCCGTGGAGGTTCAAAAAAACGTCCTTACTATCATATCGTCGTTGCAGATGTTCGTAGTCCGCGCGATGGGCGGTTTCTTGAACGTGTTGGTGCATGGGATCCAATGTTGCCTAAAGATGGACCGAGGGTAAAACTTAATGAAGAACGTATCCAATATTGGCTTGGACAAGGGGCTCAACCAACAGATCGCGTTTTACGGTTTTTAGATGCAGCTGGCTTGAAAAAGCGTCCAACCCGTAATAATCCACATAAAGGTGAACCGGGTAAAAAAGCACAAGAACGTATAGCAGCAGCAAAGCAAGCGGCAGAAGAAGCAGCGGCAGCGGCTGAAGCAGAATCTGCTTCAGCATGAGAAGCATGATTGTTTAATCAACGTGTCTTTAAAAGCTTTAGAAAAATAAATATTATCCGTTTTTGTCTATCAAAAACGGATTTTCTTTAAAAAGCTGCTTGTTTAAACAGCGCTGGTTTTATAAAAATCAATGGTTTTAAAAGTCAATAGCGCGGCCTTTAATTTCCCAGTCTCCATAGCGGGAAGGGTCTTTGCCGCCGCGTCCGCCGTTTTCTAAAGGTTGTTCTTTTTTGGCTGCGTTTTTTCGCCTTTCTTCAGCTTCTTTAAGGGCGCGTTGTGCTGCGGGAGAAAGAGATTGCTGTTTAACAACAGTTGCATTTTTTTTGCTTGTTTTCTCATCTTTTTTATTCATTTTACACCTATTCCATTGAAGAAGCAGAAAGAAAACACCATCATATAATATTGATTGGCTTTTATCATGGAGTTTTTTGAGTAATGAATATAATGCGTACAGCCATGCTTTTGGCTTTTTTAACTGCTCTCTTTATGGGAGTTGGTTATCTTGTTGGAGGGGGTGGTGGCATGGTCATTGCTCTTTTGATGGCAAGTGGTTTAAACTTTTTTTCTTATTGGAATTCGGATAAAATCGTTTTACGCATGTACGGGGCGCGTGAAGTTGATCAGCATTCAGCACCAGTTTATTATAAGATTGTAAGCGATTTAGCACAAAGGGCTTCTCTTCCTCAACCAAAGGTTTATGTTATTGAGAATGCACAGCCAAATGCTTTTGCGACGGGACGTAATCCGCAAAATGCTGCTGTTGCTGCAAGTACTGGGTTGTTAGAGCGGTTGAGTTCAGAGGAAATTGCCGGTGTTATGGCGCATGAGCTCGCACACATTGAGCATCGTGATACCTTAACAATGACTCTAACCGCAACGATTGCAGGGGCAATTTCAATGCTTGGTAATTTTGCTTTCTTTATGGGAGGACCGCGTAACTCTTCAGAAGATTCTCATGGCGCTGGGGCAATTGGAGGATTTATTGCACTGCTCGTGGCACCTTTTGCAGCAATGCTGGTGCAAATGGCGATTAGTCGTACGCGGGAATATGCTGCGGATCGGAGAGGGGCTGAAATATGTGGTAATCCTTTATGGTTGGCTTCGGCATTGCGTAAGATTGCTGATGGGGGACGTGGGGTATATAATGAAGAAGCAGAGCATAATCCAGCAACCGCGCATCTGTTTATTATTAATCCTTTGAGCGGTGAGGGAGCGGATAGTCTTTTTTCTACACATCCAGCAACTGCAAACCGTATTGCTGCTCTTTATCAGCAAGCAGAAGAGATGAAAGGGGCTCTTGCCAAAAGTGTGGGATGGAATAAAGAAGATACTATACATGAAAAAAGCAACGGGATGAACTATGGAGATTTTCATAGTGGTCGGGCTCATGCATTAGGTGAGCAAGAAAACAGTTCTTTTCAGCGTGTTACAAAACGTCCTTCTTGGCTTCGTTATGAAAATTCAAAAAGATCTCGTTCATAGAGTTACTGAGGGAGTTTTTAAGGAAACAGTGATATAAAGGTGGTGTTTTGAAACACAAAAAAGCGGGGCATGTGTCTGAAAAAAATGTTCCAGGATTAGCTGTTCGACAGGTGTGTGTGCGTCTTTTGGGGGCGGTAGTTGATAAGCACACGCCTCTGTCTGGTTTGACGGATAATGAACACGGACATCCACAATATTTAAAGCTTTCACAACGAGATCGTTTGTTATGTCGGGCTATTTTAACAGCTTCATTGCGTCATCGAGGGCAGATTACGGCAGCTCTCTCACGCCTTTTAGCGCGTCCTTTGCCTTCACAAGCACTTTCACTCCAGCATCTTTTGCATATCAGTGTTGCACAAATTCTTTATCTTGATATTCCAGATCATGCGGCTATTGATTTAGCTGTGCGTGTGGCGAAACTTGACCCTCGAATGCGCCGTTTTTCAGGGGTGGTGAATGCTCTTTTACGCAATATTGCACGTGAGGCGGTGTCTTTACGCCAACAAATTCCTTCCATTGAAGGTGTGCCAGCGTGGTTTGGACAGCTTTTAATGTCAGCTTATGGAACAGAAAAGGCGCATCAGATTATAGCAATTCAAAGTGTAGAACCCCCTTTTGATTTGACAGTGAAATCTGATAGTGTTGGATGGGCTGAAAGGCTTGGCGGTTTGGTGTTGCCCAATGGTTCTGTTCGATTGAATCGTCTGGAGTGTTCTGTTTCTGATTTACCAGGCTATAGTGAAGGAACTTGGTGGGTTCAAGATTTTGCTGCAGCGTTGCCTGCTTGTTTACTAGGAACACTTCGGGGTAAGCGAGTTGCTGACCTTTGTGCAAGCCCTGGGGGAAAAACAGCACAATTGGCTTTGCAAGGAGCGCAGGTGACAGCAATTGAGCTTTCTGCTAACCGCGTAAAGCGTTTAAAAGAAAATATGGAACGGCTTCATTTTTCAGTTCACATTTGGCAGGGCGATGTGAGAAATTTCCATCCCACACAGCTTTTTGATGCGGTTCTTCTCGATGCTCCTTGTTCTTCTACTGGAACGATCCGTCGTCATCCAGATATTTTATGGACGAAATCGAGGGATGATATCGTCAAGTTAGCGGCGTTGCAACATGATTTGCTTGTCGCAGCAATTTCTTTGGTAAAGGTGGGGGGACGGATTGTTTTTTCCAATTGTTCATTGGCAAGAGAAGAAGGTGAAGATCTTATTGAAAAAATTTTATCGACACGCAATGACATTGTTTTAGAACCTATTTATCCAGAGGAAATGGGAGCACTGGCACATTTGCTTTGTGGGGGGATGTTACGTACAACGCCTGCGGATTTTTGTCATAAAAATTTTGATGCTGAGAAAACCGCATTTTTAGGAATGGATGGTTTTTTCGCTGCGCGCTTACGAAAAATTGCTTAATTAACGCTTCATTTACAAAAATGGTCGAAATTGTATTTGAATCAGCATAAATGGAGATGAAATTTTGGCGGTTGCGGTAAAAGCTCCTCAGGTAAAAGTGGCAGCCTGTATCGATACGATACAGAATGTTATGCGGCGTTTATGGGTTGGACCATTGTTTCGTTGGCGGTTTTCAGGGTTTCGTCCTCATAAAATTTTAGCGCATCCCATGGATTTGCATGTGGCTGATCCTATGATGGCGCATGAATTTTATCATGGTCGTTTTGCTTTTGCTGGTCACATTGTTCATTCTGGTGCTGTTTCGCCGTTTGCATTGGTTCCACCAACGCTAGAATGGGAAGCAGCTCTACATGATTTTCATTGGTTGCGCCATATGGAGGCAGCAGGAAGTGATTTAGCTTCTGCACATGCACGCTCTCTTTTAGAAGATTGGTTTGACCATGCTGGCAAGAAGGTAAAAGGGCTTGCTTGGAGTGGTCCTGTTGTGGCGCGGCGCTTGATTTCATGGATTTGTCATTCGAAAATGTTGTTAGAAGGAGCAAGTGAGCGGTTTGAAAAACGCTTTTTACGTGCGCTTGGTTTGCAATTTCGTTATTTGCGCGTAACAATTTGCAGTATGGAGCATGATGACCGACGTTTACAAGCAGCAGCGGCTTTGACGTTCGCATCTCTTGCTTTGCCTGTTTCTGTGGCAGTGAAAAAAAAGGTACAAACCACACTTATAAAAGAGCTTTCCCGTCAAATCCTAGTTGATGGTGGGCATATTTCTCGTAGTCCTGTTATTTTGCTGAATTTGTTATCGGATTTATTGTCGTTACGGCATCTTTTTATGCGTAGCAATGAAACAGCACCACGTATTTTGATTGATTCTGTTGAGCGTATGTTGCCGGCTTTACGATTCTTTATCCATGAGGATCAAACGTTGGCTCATTTTAATGGGGTTGGTCCCCTTGTGTCGGAACGGTTATCGTCCCTTTTGGAGCTTGATGAAACAGGAGGGCATCCTTTTAGTTATGCCCGTTATTCAGGATTTCAGCGCTTAAAAGCCAATCAAACAACAGTGCTTGCAGATACAGGAAAGTTTCCACCCCGCTTTGTAGCACAGCAGGCTTGTTCGGGGTGTTTGTCTTTTGAAATGTCTTCACAAGGGCACCGTTTTATTATCAATACCGGTGTTAATCCTGATGGGCGGGAAGATTATCGACATTTAGGGCGTGTTACTGCAGCACATTCAACAGCTACGCTTAATGATTGTTCAGTGGGTGCTTTTTATCAGAAAAAGAAAAATGGCGCGCCATTTTTGTTTGATGGACCAACGGATGTTCAAGTGCGCCGTATAGAGGATTCAGAGAAGACGGGTTTTATTGCGAGTCATAATGGTTATGTGCGACCCTTTAATTTTATTCATGAGCGTGGTCTTATTTTGGCAACAAATGGAGATATGATCGAAGGTTTTGATCGCTTTTTTATGCCAAATAAAGGGGGAAAGAGACACAAGAGTGTGCAAAATGAACAAGATCATGTTGCTGTTCGGTTTCATCTTCATCCACAAGTTGAAGTTAACTATGATGGCAAACGTGTGTGTTTAGCTGTAAAGAACGAGAACGTGAAGAGCGAACAAGTATGGTATTTTATATCGCCTGACGCAGATATTTGTCTTGAAGATTCGATTGATTTTGCAGAATTAACAGGTCCACAGCGGACACAACAGATTGTTTTATATTTTCGTCCTGCATTTCAGGAAAAAGTTCGTTGGCGTTTTATCCGTAAAGCGTTTGATAAAAAATCAGAACATTATTCCAACCCATAGTATATTGCGTTTTATCTTCGTGTCGCAAAACATCATCGTTTATTGTGGTAATATTCTCAAAATTTGAAGATCATATAAATTTTATACATGAAGCATTTTATTAGAGTATAGGTTGGATGTTTTTAGGCAAGGTTTGCTCATAGAATCTCATGAGGTGATGCTAAGAGGGATTGGCTCCCGAAAAAAGAGTTTTTGACAGACCACTGTTGATAGATGAGTACTGGTTAAGGATCTTCATTCTTTAAAGATGTGGAGAGAAAATAAAGCTGTTGCTTATCTTCGATAAGTTCTTAAGTGTGCTGTTGGGATCAATATTTCTCTCTGAGAGAGTTGCATTAATAGGGTTACGCTCCTCACGAAAAACAGAGCGCTATTTATTGCGTATTCACGGACGTATATTAAAGAAAAATCCCTTAATACTTCCAAGCCTATTTCGTGATGATGTCTGTGATGGGTATAACGGTAAATCCATGAAGCACCCCATCTTTACGCAAGGAGCAATTTAGCACCATCACACTATTTATTAGTGCCCAATTTTTGTAACAGCTCTTGGCACTAGAGATGATTCATAAGAGGCATTTTTAGCCTTTTCTTAATAGTTTTTATCCACACAGGATCCCCCGCTTGTAACGTGCAAGCGAATGGTTTTTGTATTCAACATACATAGATTTTAAATGGGAGAATCTTACGGTATTCGGGGTTCTAATTCAATATGAATAACGCTAAATTATCATTATAAATCAAATGTTTTACATCATAGAAGCACTGAGAATTCAAGAAACAACACATAGCAACGCCCGAGAAAAACAATCCTTCTGCTCTTTGTTATTATAAATGAAGTCATAATAACAAGCCACAAAATGCACGTTTTTTCACAGCAAAGCACTCTCTCAAATGCTTCAAACAACGTTTATAAAGATTTACGCGAATAACGTCGTGCAATCAAATTAATATCACCGCGACAAATTCCAAGATCGCTGAGTTCATATGTTGAAAGACACCTTAATGCATTAACGGTTCGACGATAACGGCGCCAATTACTATAAAAACGTAGAATATTCATATCCTCTACTCAAACTTTTCATTTCACTCTTTGGTTTAAGAATAGAGCATATTACTAAAAAGAGTTGTGTTATAATATCATAACAGGTATGCATCTACATACAAGATAATATCCCTTTAACATTTTGCTCATGTGAAAGGGAAGCCATTAAAGTATTAACAACAACGATATCTTATCCCTAAATAATGGTTAAATTATGTGCATTTTCTGTGGTGATAAACGTCTTCACAAGTAGATTCTTTGGATTGAATAACTGCTTCCATTTCAATAGTGATCAATAGTCATACGATGATTATGAAAAATTCCTTGAAACATTTGTCTCATATAATAGAGAGAATCAGCAAAATTATTAATGGCGGAAGTGTCGTGTTCCTGTGAAAACCATCGCTAAACCCTGTGCATCAGCAGCCGTGATAACTTCTTCATCACGCATGGAGCCTCCTGGTTGAATAACTGCTGTTGCTCCTGCTTCAGCTGCTGCTAATAAACCATCTGCAAAAGGAAAAAATGCATCTGATGCAACAACCGATCCTTTTGTGAGAGTTTCTGTTAAGCCTGCTCTTTGCGCACTTTCTGCTGCTTTACTTGCAGCAATTTTTGCTGAATCGATGCGGCTCATTTGTCCGGCTCCAATTCCAACTGTTGCGCTATTTTTCGCGTACACAATAGCATTTGATTTAACGTGTTTTGCTACACGAAAAGCAAATTGAAGATCACGCATTTCATCTTGAGTTGGTGCCCGCTTTGTCACTACTTGCAATTTAAGATCATCAACCACTACGTTATCACGCGATTGCACTAAAATGCCTCCTGCAAGTGTTTTCGCAAGAAGTCCTCCACAGCGTGGATCAGGAACTCCACCTGTAATGAGCAAACGAAGATTTTTTTTCTTGGCAATAATTTCACGTGCCGCCATTGTGGCATCAGGAGCAATAATCACTTCTGTGAAAATTTTAACAATCTCTTCAGCACATTCCTCATCAAGGGTTTGATTTAAAGCAACAATTCCACCAAATGCCGATACATTATCACACATAAGAGCTTTCAAATAAGCTTCTTTCAAATTTTCTCCTTCCGCAACACCACAAGGATTGGCATGTTTAATAAGAGCGACAGCAGCGGTTTTTTGCGGATCAAATTCTGCCACAAGCTCAAAGGCTGCATCTGTATCATTCAGATTGTTATAAGAAAGCGCTTTGCCTTGTAAAAGTTTTGCTGTTGCAATACCAAAACGTTTTTCATTATTGCGATAAAATGCTGCCTGTTGATGTGGATTTTCCCCATAGCGCATAACACTCTCAAGATGACCAGAAAAACTCTGCCACGATGGAATTTCAATTTTTAAATCCCGTGCAAACCACGATGCTATTGCCGTATCATAAGCGGCGGTGTGTGCATAAGCGCGCATTGCTAGCTGATGACGCATAGATAAGCTTAAACATCCATTATGCTGCTTTAATTCAGCTAGAATCGAATCATAATCTTTTATCGTTGTTACAACACCAGTATAAGCATAATTTTTTGCCGCGGCGCGAATCATCGCCGGTCCACCGATATCAATATTTTCAAGAATCGTTTGCCCATCGGCTCCCGATAGGATCGTCTCTTCAAAAGGATAAAGATTCACCACCAAAAGATCAATTCCATGAATGCTGTTCTTTTCCATAGCTTCCCTATGGCTAGGATCTTCTCTTACCCCTAACAAAGCACCATGAATCAAAGGATGGAGTGTTTTTACACGCCCATCCATTATCTCAGGAAATCCGGTAACTTCAGCAACATCTTTTACGGGTAAACCAGCTGCTATGAGGGTTTTGGCTGTTCCCCCTGTTGAAATCAATTCAACATTGTAAGTAGCATGAAGGGCTTGTGCAAAAGCAACCACACCCGTTTTATCAGACACAGAAAAGAGAACACGACGAACCCGATGAAGATCAGGTATGGGAAAATTTTTGGCAACAACACCCATAACAGAAGCCTTAAAAATGAAAGAGTTAAAATTCTAGTAAAACACGCTTATAGATTTATAGCATAAGCCTTTAGCAAAATACACTGAAAGGATAAACTGTCTTTTTAGAATATGGGATGCCTCACCTTTTTTATTATCCTGTAAAAACACTCTCATTTGAGGTGTTGTGGTAGGTGTAAAAGTCTCATTGAGACATTAAATGTTTTTTTGTTGCTTATAACTCAATATTTCATCTTCATAGCAGTTTTGAAACAAAAAACGCATCCGTATGTTCTCTGCTATATTAGCTTTTATGCTAGATGAAGGCGAAAGTATTGCGTATATCAATTGGAGTAATCTCTGAAATGGGAAACAACCTAACGAAGCAAGAATATAAAATTATAAAGGCAAAAATGAGTGCTCATCTTTCCTATCATTTTTAAATTTGGCTGTATGTTTTTCAAAAGCGTTTATGATAATGTTTTAGAGTGAATTTTTTTAAGAGTGGAGATAATGCATTGCTTCACATTTTTGTGCATTACAATTTTTAATGAATTAACCTGTTAAAGCCCTCGTTTTATGATGGTTTTTTGAAGAGTATCGCGTAAATCCTTTGTGGATGGTATAAAGTCCATTGTATGCCTATGATCTTTATTTAACAAAGGCGCAAGTTAGTAGATTCTGTTATCTTTATCAGTTTTCAAGATTCTAAAAATTTTTGTTACTTGAGATGGAAGAGGTCTTTTTTTAGTTTTTTTGCCGTAGCAGAAAAAGAAAAGCTCCTAATACACCAGCAGCTAAAATAAACCACGTGATTGCATAAACGAGATGATTATTTCGAAAATGGATAATCGTAAGACCAACGACAGGAAGGTTTGCTTGTGGAGATGTTTTGCTGGCATCAATGAAATAAGGGGCAACAGTGGACAAACCAAGTTTTTGTGCCATAGCAGGGAGATCGCGCGTATACCATAAATTCTTGTCCGGATTATTTTTACGCGGGAAAAATCCATTTTTTTCACTCATGCGTAATAAACCTATAATTGTTGTTTGTTCTGTGTCTGTGGTAGAATTTTGCTGAGATGAGGCATTTGTATGCGATTGCTCTGAGTTTTGAAAATTGTTACGTTCATCCATAGGGATAAAGCCACGGTTGATAAAGATCAGTGTATTATCAGCAGTTTGTAAAGGGGTCAAAACCCAATAGCCTGTAGTATTTTGAGCGGCAGCAGTGACTAAAATATTTTTATCTGTTAAAAATTTTCCTGTGGTAACAACAGGTTGATATTCGTTTTTTTCAAAAGTAACATCTGACCATTGATTTTTTGGGGGGGCTTTTATGGGGGGCAAATGAATGCGCTGATTGGCACTGGTGATGAGATTTGTTTTCCAGTTTAACCGTTGTACTTGCCATATACCTAATGCACTGAAGAGAAGAAAAAAACAAATACATAAAGTCCCAAACAAAAAAGAAGAAAAACGGCAAGAATCTTCTTGAAGCTTTGTCATGGGGGGCTCTTTTTTGTTCATGATTTATGCTTCCTTTCGGGACAATAAGTTTTCATTCTAACATGGTATGTATTTAAAAAAAACATTTTGTACGCTTTTTGGTGGAATTTGCACGCCTTGTTGAGGAAAAAGATGAAGAATGAGCTAGTAAGATATGAAAAAGGTTTTATAAAAGACTTGACCTTTTGTTGTCGACCCCCTATTAGAAAGAGACTTCCTAATGATGCCCGTTCAAGGTTGCATTGTGCGTGTTTTGCGTTCATTGTGTCCTTTGGGTATGGGGATTTGAAAGTTTCTTAGAGTTTAAGGGTGAAGTTTATGTCTCGTGCATGTGAATTGACAGGGAAGACGGTTCTGTATGGTAATAATGTTAGCCATGCGAATAATAAGACTCGGCGTCGTTTTTTACCAAATCTTTGCAATGTGACATTGATTTCAGAAGTGTTACAGCAAAGTTACCGCTTGCGCATTTCAGCAAGTGCGTTGCGTTCTGTTGAGCATCGTGGTGGCCTTGATGGTTTTTTGGTCAAAGCAGATGATAAAGAGTTGTCGCAACGTGCGCGTTTGCTAAAACGACAAATCATTAAGAAAAAAGCTGAGCAAGAAGGTGAGCAAAAGGCTGAACAAGCAGCGTAATTGTTAGCGCCATTCTTTTTGGTTTATTGACGCTTTTATTCCGGTTTTCTGTTCTAGAAGTTAAGTTTTTTCAGGTTGATCGTTTAATTTTATTGGTTCCGTATCATAGGTTAAAAAAATGCCCTCAAGCAGTCCTTTACGAGAACAGCAAAAGAAGAGGTACATTGTTTTTTCTATTTTAGCAATGTGCCTTGCTGTCACTGCTTCTAATATTTTTGTTCAATATCCTGTCTACTGGTTTGATTTAAATGAGCTGTTGACTTATGGGGCTTTTACCTATCCATTTGCTTTTCTGATCAATGATTTGACCAATCGTTTTTATGGTCCATCTGCTGCGCGGCGTGTGGTTTATGCTGGTTTTTTTGCGGGTGTCTTTGTTTCTTGGATATTGGCGACACCACGGCTTGCACTTGCTTCTAGTTTTGCATTTTTATTTGGGCAACTCATTGATATTGTTGTTTTTACTCCTTTGCGACGTAAAACATGGTGGAAAGCACCTTTAGCAGCAGCGTTGGTTGGTTCGGCTTTGGATACAGTACTGTTTTTTGCTCTTGCTTTTTCTAGCTCTTTTACTGTTCTTGATAAGATAACAGGCTATGCTGATAGTTCACTGGTGGAGAGTACTGTTTTGGGAGGGGTAGGCATGCCAGTTTGGCTCTCGCTTGCTTTTGGTGATTTTTCGGTAAAAATTGTTATGAGCCTGTTTATGTTGATTCCCTATGGAACAATTCTTAATATTGTAAAGCTTCCTCTTTATCAAAGTCATTCAAAGGATGATTCTTCTTTTGTTTGTAACAAATAATGATCTTTGTCCTTTTGTTTTGCTAAAGAAGAAAAGGTTGTGCGTTATGTCTTCTAAGAATAGAATTTGAGTGGATTCAAAAAAGGGATTTTGCTTCTTTTCTCAAGTTGTATTTATCCATACATCATCTATGCTTATGATGTGTAAGGAGATATTTTTGACTGATTCAGTATGAGATAAGAGCATCTTATCAGTATTAAAAACAGGTAATAAAGCTCTTATGAAGGCCAAAAAATGTCTTGTTAAGAATTGTGATGTCTTACTTATGATTATTTGAGCTATAAGAAACTTGGTTCTTATATAGGAAAAAACATTTCGATATACATTTGGGTAGTATATAAATAGAAAAATAAATACCAATGGTATCAAGTCCTTTTTGACAGTTTTAAAATTTGGCTATACTGCTATTTATCATTATTTTAGTAACAAATGTTTGTGCAGATATGTTAATGAATTTACAATTCGTTATAATGCGATCTCTGTAGAATTTGGCAAACGCTTCAAGTATTTATTTTAGATAATTGTAGGTTAGAAAATGCGATACTTGGAGCTGATAATATGAACAAAATGATAAATCAAAGAGATCATACAAAGGCTTTATTGGATAATTTGGTATTAACTTCCTCGAAAAAACAGAGAGAGACTAGGGAGTTGCCTATTGTAAAATCACCTCTTCGTTATCCGGGAGGGAAAAGTCGTGCTGTTCCTATGATTATTAATAACTATATAAGGAAACAAAAAACTTTATGTTCTTCTTTTGTAGGAGGAGGGGCAATTGAATTAACCTTAGCAAAAAGAGGAACAAAGGTTTATGCTTATGATGCTTTTAAGCCGCTTGTTATTTTTTGGCAGATGCTTTAGAGAGATGCTTTAGCTCTTGCAGAAAAAGTGAGAGAATATGAAGATATGACTCCCGTAATGTTTTATAATCTCCAAAAAACTTTTGGGAATATTAAAAATCAATTAGAAATTGCTGTCGTTTTTTCTTACTCTTAATCGCTCTTCTTTTTCAGGAACAACACTTTCTGGCGGTATGTCTCCAAGACATCTTCGATTCAATTATCGTTCTATTGAACGGCTTAAAGATTTTAAGATTGAAAATTTCACAGTGGAACATAGAGATTTTACAGAAAGTATTCCTAAACACTTTAACGATTTTCTTTATTGTGATCCTCCATATCTTATTAATCAAAAACTTTATGGTCAAAAAGGCGATAAACATAATTCTTTTGATCATCAATCTCTTGCTGAACTTTTAAGAAAGCATCACAGATGGGTTTTATCTTATAATGATTGTGTGGAAGTTAGAGAACTTTATAAAGGACATACAATACTTAACCCTGAATGGACTGACGGTATGGGAAACAATAAAAAATCAAATGAACTCGTAACTTTAAGTAAGGATCTTTAGGAAATTGCATGAATCAGGTAGAAAATGGAAAAGCCTTTGAATATGCTTTGGCTATGGGTTTTAAAAAAGCAACAAAGGCTTCTATAGAGTTTAACTCGTCCTTTCAAATAGTCGAGTCTTTTTATAATTTATTTAATGATACTGAAAAAGGCTTTTAAATCTTGCTTCTATTGAAGCAGTTGTTTTCTTACAGTTACATGATAAAAATATTAGAAACACGAAAACTATTGTTCTTCAGGAAGATTTTGTTGGGATCAAAGGAGATGTCCGTGATATTATTTTAAAAGTTCCTGAAAATCACATTGGTATTTCTGCAAAACATAATCATAGCGCTATCAAACATCCTCACCTTTCCGGTAAAATAGATTTTGGTAAAGAATAGACAGGTTACCCCCTGTAGCAGCCTTTATTTCAATGAAGTTAGACCTATTTTTGATTATTTAGCAGAGCTCAGAGATAAGAAGATGTTTTTTAGATATATAGAGGATAAAGACAGCAGAGTTTATCTTCCAATCCTGGAAGCTTTTTCTAAAGAACTTTAAAGGCTTTGTTTAGATTATCAAGATAAATTTGTGAAGCTATTGTTTTAGTATGTTATAGGTTCTTATGATTTTTATAAGATTATGATAGATACAAGATCTAAACAAAAACGGGTTATTATTCAGTCTTTTAATTTAAATGGCACTCTGGGATATGATCGTAAATGGAAAATTCCAAGCAAAATTTTATCAGTTGCACTAAAACCAGAAAGTAAAAACAAACTCATTATAATTTTTGAAGATGGTTAGAGCATTTCTTTTAGAATTCATAATGCATCCAGTAAAGTAGAAACTTCTTTAAAGTTTGATGTTCAATTTGTGGAATTATCTTCCCAGGTTGTTAGTCATCAAATTCCGATGGTTTAATGATAGAAATAATTTTTTAAGATGTAACTGTTGGCTGTTTCAAGTTAGGTTTATTTCTTATGAATATGAGGCATTTTATCACTAAAAAGTATTTCTAATTGTTTTGTTATGGCGTCGGCGAGTTCTTCAGCATTCATAATTGTTACAGCACGCTGATAATAACGTGTGACATCATGACCAATTCCAATGGCAATGAGTTCGATGGGGGAATGTGTTTGAATTTCTTGAATCACTGCGCGTAAGTGTTTTTCTAGATAATTGCTGGCGTTGACCGATAGTGTCGAATCATCAACAGGAGCACCATCAGAAATGACCATGAGGATGCGACGTTGTTCACGCCGCGATAAAAGGCGTTGATGAGCCCAAATTAAAGCTTCTCCGTCGATATTTTCTTTTAATAATCCTTCTTGCATCATCAAACCTAAATTGCGTCGTGCGCGACGCCATGGGGTATCAGCACTTTTATAGATGATATGGCATAAATCATTAAGGCGTCCAGGATTATGGAGTTTGTTTTGGGTAAGCCATTGTTCGCGCGATTTTCCTCCTTTCCAAGTTTTAGTGGTAAAACCTAAAATTTCAACTTTGACACCACAACGTTCAAGAGTTTGTGCCAAAATATCAGCACAACTTGCGGCAACGCTAATGGGGCGTCCGCGCATTGAGCCCGAATTATCAATGAGGAGTGAAACAACCGTGTCCCGAAATTGGGTGTTGCTTTCCATTTTAAAAGAAAGGGGTTGCATGGGGTCAATAATTAGACGTGGAAGCCGTGCTGTATCAAGATATCCTTCTTCAAGGTCAAAGTTCCAGTTGCGATTTTGTTGCGCCATCAAGCGGCGCTGGAGACGGTTTGCTAAACGTCCAACGATGTTTTGAAGATGATTGATTTGCTTATCAAGATAACGGCGTAAGTGATCTAACTCGTTTTCAGAACAAAAATCTGTTGCTTCCAAAATTTCATCAAATTGATGGGTGAAGATTTTATAATTGCCAAGTCTTTCCATTTGTTCCGAATCGGAAAAAAGGTGTTTGGGTCTGCTCGGCTTTTCTTGCCAAGGTCCATTTTTTTGCTCGCCGTCAGCTTGATCATTGTTGTTTGATTGTGTCGCTTGTGTTTTTCCGTCGTCTTGCACATCACTTTCTTGTTCAGTGCTGGTTTGTTCTTCACTTTGAGCGTGTTTTTTGTTTTTACTCTCTTCTTCTGCTTGGTCTTGAGGTGCACATTCGTTTTTTAATTTTTTATTGTTTTTACTGTTAGAAGCTTCAGCTTGTTGCACTGTCATTTTGAGTGTAACAAGCATTTGGCGAACAATCTGCGCAAAAGCTTGTTGGTTGTAAATATGATGTGGGAGCTCATTGAGTTCTGCCGCTGCTTTTTGTTCGAGTTCTTGACGCCACAATTCTAAGACAGGACCTGCTTCTCTTGGAGCTGTGCGCTTTGTTACTTTTTCACGTAATAAAAGTGCAATCGCTTCTTGGATGGGGGCTTCACTTTGGTTGCTAATTTTATCATAATGGGCTCTTTTGTATTTATCGGCGAGCATGATATCAAGATTTTTTGCAAGTCCCTCCATGGCTAAAGTGCCAATTGCTTCAACACGTGTTTGTTCGAGGGCATCAAAGACAGCACGTGCTTCTGATTCTAGTGGAGCAAATTGCATGTGAATACGGTTATCATGCCATGCTTTGCGTAGAGCCATGGAATCACCTAATCCGCGAGTAATGGTGATGTCTTTATTCGTTGCGTATTGAGGTAATTCTGGTAAACGTGCACAACTTTCGCTTAAAGATGGTCGGTTATGACTGAAGGAAACTTCAAGGTTGTTTGTGCCTGCAATTGCACGCATACAGGTGGAAAGTGCTTTTTTAAAAGCTTCAGCATTAAGAGTGTTGTTGGAAGAGTCCTTTACCGGATTTTTGTTGTCGCCAATATTGGTAGCCATGAGTGACAAATTCCTTAAGGCGAAACACCATGAATGAGTGATTCGGGAAGCTCTTGTCCAAAGGCGCGTTGATAAAATTCTGCAACAGTGGCACGTTCGAGTTCATCACATTTATTGAGAAAGGTTAATCGGAAGGCAAAGCCGACATCTTGAAAAATTGTTGTATTTTCTGCCCAAGTAATAACGGTACGTGGACTCATGACAGTTGAAAGATCTCCATTGATAAAAGATTGGCGTACCATATCAGCAACATAAACCATTTGTGAAATTGTCTTTTTCCCCTCAGCCGTTTGAAAAGATTTGACCTTTGAACAAATGATATCAACCTCTTTATCATGGGGTAAATAATTGAGTATCGTAACAATAGACCAGCGGTCCATTTGAGCTTGATTGATCTGTTGGGTACCATGATAGAGACCGGTTGTATCACCAAGACCAATGGTGTTTGCTGTTGCAAAAAGACGAAAGGCTGGATGTGGAGAGATGACACGGCTTTGATCAAGTAAGCTTAGTTTTCCAGAAGTTTCAAGAACGCGTTGGATAACAAACATAACATCGGGACGCCCCGCGTCATATTCGTCGAAAACAAGAGCAATATTATTTTGATAAGCCCATGGCAAAATGCCTTCTTTAAATTCAGTGATTTGTAAACCATCTTTTAAAACGATAGCGTCTTTTCCTACAAGATCGATACGACTTACATGACTATCGAGATTAATGCGAAGACAAGGCCAGTTGAGACGTGCAGCAACTTGTTCAATATGCGTTGATTTCCCTGTACCGTGATAGCCAGAAACCATTACACGACGGTTAAAGGTAAAACCTGCGAGAATCGCTAAAGTTGTTTGCTGATCAAAAAGATAATCAGGATCGATATCAGGAACATGGGAACTTTTTGTGCTAAAAGCAGGGATTTCCATATCTGTTTCAATATGAAATAGATCGCGAGCACAAAGTGTAATATCGGGCAAATTTTCAACGGTAAGATTTGTCATTGTGTTTTTAGAAGGGAGGGACGCTATTTATTCATTAGAAAACGATACAAGAGTTAGAGCATTTATGCAATGCTCTATAATGAAAGCCTTAGATGTGAAGGAAGATTTTTACGTATTCTATAATGTTTTGCAAAAAAATAATATCTTGCGCAAATAATGATGGTCTAAATGAAAATAGGCTCATATAAGTACATGTTTTTAACACAAACCAGATTTTTTTAGCAAATTATAAGCATGTAAAACATCACGAAAGCGCTCTTCTGAAGCACGATTACCACCATTGGAATCAGGATGGTGCTTTTTTACCAACTCTTTATATTTCATTTTGATGTCTTCTGCTGAAGCGTTTGCCTGTAGTCCCAGTGTATCAAAAGCTTTTGCTTCTAAGGGCTTTAATTTTCGTGAGAAATTATTGGTTGAATGCCGCTCAGTAAAAAGCGTGAAGGGATCGCGCATGCGATTTTGATAGGCAGCTGTTCCAGAGCGAATCTTTGCATAATTAGCGGCTGTTTTTTTCGATGTACCATTGCTCAGATCTGTAGGCCATGTCGGACGATGTCCTGTGAGAGCATCCTTTTGAAATTTTGCGATATCTTTATTGCTAAGACCAGAGAAGTAATTAAAATTTTTATTATAGGCGCGTACGTGTTCAATACAAAAATATAAATATTGTCCTTCGTGATTTCGACCTGCTGGTGCTTTATGGGACCCTGTTTTTTCACAACCTTCCCACTGACACTGTTGCGCTTCTGGCTCAGCTTTTTGTTTTTTATTTGAGCTTATGCGAATTGAATCGAATAATTTAGATGTTATTGTCATACTCTTGGTTTATGCAAAATTGATTAATTTTACAAGAATTGACTTTTGAAAAATTTGTTTTCACACTTATTTTATTATGAAAAAGGTGTATTTTTGCACGTTCATTTTGTTTGAGGAATGAAAAATGTTTATAGAAACAATAATCAAGAGAAAGCTTCAGGATGCTTTTCATCCGCAAAAGCTTGAAGTGATTAACGAAAGTCATCTTCATGAGGGGCATCCTCACAATGAACATGCTTTTGATGGTAAAGGAGAAACACATTTTCGAGTGAAAATTTTATCTTCTTCTTTTTCCAATATGACACGCGTAGAAATACATCGAGCGATTTATAAAGTTTTACAAAAAGAGTTAGCTACTTGTGTCCATGCCTTGGCACTTGAGGTTGAAACACTCTAATTTTTTTGATGAGACGTTTTTTAGGAACGGGGATGGGCCTTTTGATAAATTTCTAACAAATGGTCTGTATCGACATGGGTATAGATTTGTGTGGTGGAAAGACTAGCGTGCCCAAGAAGTTCTTGAATCGTGCGTAAATCTCCTCCCCGTGATAAAAGATGGGTGGCAAAAGAATGGCGCAGTGTGTGAGGCGTTGCAGTTTCTGGTAAACCAAGGCTTGCTCGTAAGTTGCGTACAGTTTTCTGAATAATGGCGGGCTGTAGGGGGCCGCCTCGTGCCCCGCGAAATATGGGTTGGTTATCCACTAAAGGATATGGGCAACATTTGAGATAATTTTGTACAGCTTCGTAAACAATTTTGATGAGAGGAACAAGGCGTGTTTTGCCGCCTTTTCCTGTTATAAATAAACTTGTTTTTTCAGGATCAGAAAATTGTTCTGGTGTGAGGCTTAAGGCTTCTGATATTCGCATTCCACAGCCATAGAGAAGCATGAGGACAGCCGCATTACGAGCGTTAATCCAAGGTTCATTTTCTAGCTGGTTTTCTTGTTTGACTATGTGAAGTGCTGATTTGATCGCTAAAGGTTTTGGGAGTGATTTTGGGTGTTTGGGGCTTCGGATAAGTTGAGCCGCGGGAACATTGACGATTCCTTCACGTGATAGGTACTTGAAAAAAGAACGTATGCCTGCCACTCCGCGGCTTAAAGAGCGAGCACTTACATTGTTTGTACGCCGATAAGCAAGATAAGCACGCAAGTCACTGATGCGTAAAAGAGCAAGATCTGTAAGGGTTGGTGTATGGCTTAAGTGTTGACAGAGAAAAGACAAAAATTGCCGCGTATCACGTTCATAGGCTTGCACTGTTTGTGCCGACATACGACGTGTTTGGACGAGACACTCTAACCAATTTTTCCTTGCGTTTAAAATTGCATGGTCTGCTGGAATGAGAGGAATATTTTCATCTTTTCTCTTGTCGTTTTTGATAGGCATTATCTAGTTGAGAGTTTCTTTCTTTTTAGATTTTTCATCGTTAGAATGACCATTCTTGTTTTGGGGTTGCTCTTCACGATTGATAAGTTGCTTTTCACCTTTGAGAGAGAGTATTTTTAAGAGATTGTGTGTTGACATCAAATGCGCAAAAATTAATCCTAAAAAGCCATTTTTATGAAGTTTGGCAAGTTGGCTTGCTGATAATTTATTCAATTTTTCTTCATCAACAACCCAAAAATGTTCCAATTGCGCTGAGAGTCCTTTATCGTTTTTCACATTGATAGATTTCTGGCTTAGAAGATCCATTTCCACAAGAGCATCAATAAACTCAGAGGTTTTCTCCATAGCGATTTTAAAACTTTCAAGAAAACGAATACGTTCTTCCATAAAAGGAGAAATAGAGCCGTCGGAATTAAAAAGTTCTGTTCCTGCAACTTCATTAAACATACCTGACTGTTGATCAAAGCAAACAGAAAGTTCTTTTTCATTGCTAATTTGTGCCAGAACAAAAGGATAGCGACGGACAAAAGCAGGGACATAAGTATTGGTTTTCCAACTTTTATCAGAAGCGATATAGTCATTTTCGTCATTAGAAAGACCGACAAGAGCCGCGGATGTGTAGTGCCGTTTTTTTTGTTCATCTTCGGCGCACATAAATAAAATGGGATAGTCTAGTGCTGCTTGAAAATATTCAGTACTTGCTAAAGGAACCCAGTGAGTATCCTTGGCAAAAGACATATCACTTGGAGGAGCAAATTTTAGATTTTTATGGGAAACTTTGTTGATTGGTGTGATATCTTTGTAAAATAGCATAATATTTGCCATAAGACTTTCTCCTTTATTAATTTGTTTTTTGTTACCAAGAAAGTTCTTTTAGAAGATTGTCTCATATGGCAACAAGATTGAATAGAAAACTATAAGATTAAAGGGTTCATTTTTGAGAGATAATATTTTTGCATGAAGTATAATAAAGAAAAGCTTAAAAATAAAGTCTATCTTGCCATTATTGGTATGCCTCATGGTATAAAAGGAGATGTTTTTGTTAAAATTCTAAGTGCTGAGCCACAGCGTTTCAAGTCCTACAGCACTCTTTATGATGATATGGGGCGTTCTTATGAAATTGTAACTCTTCGTATACAAAAAAATAAGGCGATTGTACGTTTTAGAGGGGTAGAAAATCGTAATGTTGCTGAGTCTTTAAAAGGTATTCGCCTTTATGTGATGCGTAATCAATTAATTGATGATCTGGATGAGGATGAGTTTTATCAAGTTGATTTAATAGGCTTGCGTGTTCAAGATTTTGGGGGAAAAGTCGTGGGTGAAGTGTGTGGTTTCTTTAATTTCGGGGCTGGTGATTTGCTTGAAATACGTTTGAATACGGGTAAAAGAGTTCTTATTCCCTTTAGTAAGGTGGCGGTACCAGAAATTTGTATGGATTCTGGTTTTCTTGTTGTTGATCCCATGGCAGCTGGTTTAAGTGATGGGGGAGACAATGATAAAAAGGAAATAGCTTGAATCTAAAAATAAAGATGAAGGGAAAAATAACCGATGAATTTCGTCAATAAAAAGTGGAGAGTGTGGAAATATTAAAAATGTACTTTTGAGTAGATATTGTAAACACTTTATCTTGAGATAGTCCTGAATTTTTAGAGTCTTTTTTTAGTGCAAGTATTTAGAAGGATCGTATTGAATATGACGCAGATCAAGGAGATTTATATTAACGCTATAGCGTTAAAAGTCTTGTTTGTGCTATTTTTGCTATTATTTGTGCTATTTTTGCTATTATTAGAGTCTGTTTAAGAAAATAAGGATGAGAAATAAAATGAAGTTTCAGGCGCGCGTTTTAACCCTTTATCCTGAAATGTTTCCTGGTTTTTTAGGGTATTCTTTAGCAGGGCAAGCTTTGGAGCGCGGAATTTGGTCACTGGAGACGGTACAGATTAGGGATTTTGCTTTGGACAAACACCATAGCGTTGATGATACACCTGCTGGTGGGGGGGCTGGTATGGTAATGCGGGCGGATGTATTGGCGGCTGCTCTTGATTTTTGTCCACAGGATTCGCCAAGATTGTTGATGAGTCCACGTGGGCGCCCTTTTGACCAAGCTTATGCGCATAGCTTGGCTCGTGATACGGGTGTAACGTTAGTTTGTGGACGTTTTGAAGGGGTTGATGAGCGAGTCATAGAAGCACGAGAATTAGAAGAAGTCTCTATAGGTGATTATATTCTTTCAGGGGGTGAAACAGCTGCATTGGTTATCTTAGATGCTATTATACGTCTTTTGCCTGGAGTGATGGGGAATGCAGCTTCTGCGAAGAGTGAAAGTTTTGAAAATGGCTTGCTGGAACATCCGCAATATACACGTCCTTCCCTTTTCGAAGGGCGGGGTATTCCGCCTGTGTTGCTCTCAGGTCATCACAAAGCGATCGCAGATTGGCGTCAAAGTCAAGCCGAATTGTTAACACGTCAACGTCGTCCTGATCTTTATGCGCGTTATGATAAAAATCATCAGAAAACTTGATTCATATGATAAGGTGGTGTATTGCATGGCTCTCTTTTTAGAGAGTTTTTTTATAAAAGGTTTTCTGTAGTTCCAAAATTAAATGAAGGAATGGTGTATTCGCTCCTGTGTAAGGCATAGCCTAAAGAGCTCCTTATTCTTAATAAAGGCTTTTTTGGTAAGAGTTGAGCGCTCTGACTGTTCGATAAAGAACATGAAGGATAAAAGAAATGAATATTATCGCACAACTTGAAGCTGAACAATGTGCAAAAATTGAAGAAAAGCGCCAATTTCCAGCCTTTCAGCCAGGAGATACAGTCCGTGTCATGGTGCGTGTGACGGAAGGTACGCGGACGCGTGTTCAGGCTTACGAAGGTGTTTGTATTGCGCGTTCAGGCGGTGGGTTGAATGAGACCTTTACAGTACGCAAGATTTCTTATGGTGAAGGGGTAGAACGGGTGTTTCCTGTTTATTCTCCGTTGATTGAAGGTGTTGAGCTGGTGCGCCGTGGTAAAGTGCGCCGTGCAAAACTCTATTATCTTCGTGGTTTGAGAGGTAAAGCTGCGCGTATCGCTGAAAAGAGAGATTATCGGAAAAAAGCTGAAAAGGTTGTTGAGAAAGTAGGAGCAGCAGCTGTAAGCACAGATGTTGAAAAGCAAGTTGCTGAGTAAAGATTATATCGGCTAAACTTTATGCAAAAGCGGCATAAAAGTCGCTTTTTGTGTCTTTTGTGATTCGTTTTGTCTTTTAAAAGGCTTGGAGGGGACATAAAAATGTTTAATCTATCAATTTTTGCCTCTTTTTATTCTTAATAACGGGTGAATTTAGATATCATTGCATATATCGTGGATACTCAAAAAGATAAGTTTAATCTGAAAAAATGCCTATTTATATTTGAGAAAAGATGTTAGACCTTTGACGTGAAGATAAAATTGTATTAGATTAAGGCGAGTTTTGCGGATTATATCCGTGGAGTAATCGGTTTTTTTATGCGTGACCTTTAATCCGTTATTTGAGACAACCGACCTGTAATATTGGTATCTTGAGATGCCAAACAAGTAAAAACGAGATAATATATTTAGTCGTTTTATGCGGACTTTCTCGTTCATTGCGGTTGCAGTAAAAACCAGGTCAGGATATTTTATGACAGAAACAACTAGGATAAAAGAGCGCCCTCGTTCCCCTCATATAAGTATTTATCGTTGGACAATTACTATGGCTATGTCCATTGCGCATCGCGTTACGGGTATGGCACTTTATGTTGGAATGGTCTTTCTTGCTGTTTGGTTAATTGCTATTGCTTGTGGGGAGGAGACATTCAGAACGGTTCACGAGATTTATAGTTCTTGGTTTGGATTGTGTATCTTGTTTCTTTATACTTTGGCAGGGGTTCATCACATGGTTGGTGGTATTCGCCACATTGTTTGGGATATGATGCCTTGCCTTTTGGCAAAAGAAAAGGCAACAGTCACTGCTTGGGCGACAGTGTTTATCTCTCTTATTGTTACTTTTGTAATTTGGATTATTGGATATAGCGTTGTTTAGCTGGGGGTGAAAAGAGATATGAAAAAAGACTTTCGAACGGAACTTGGAAAAGTACGGGGGCATGGGAGTGCTCATGAAGGAACAGAGCATTTTTGGCTACAGCGTTTGACTGGGCTTGTCAATCTGCCGCTTTTGATATTTTTTATTGTTCTTATTCTTTCGCTTGTAGGCAAGGATTATAGTATTGTGCGTGCACGGCTTGCACATCCCGTTGTGGCTATTTTGATGGGATTGATGACTTTTTCAGTCCTTTATCATATGAAACTTGGTATGCAAGTGGTGATTGAAGATTATATTCCACGTGAAGGTTTCCGAATATTCTTTTTGACGTTAAATATTTCATTTTGTTTTCTTATAGGTGGTGTCATTATTTTTTCTCTTTTGAAAATTGCATTAGGGGGTTAAACAAGTATGGCGGGTACAGGATCATCTCTGGGCGCTAGAGCAGGTAACGCCCCTTATCGCACTGTAGATCATAAATTTGATGTTGTTGTTGTTGGGGCAGGTGGTGCAGGATTACGTGCAACACTTGGTATGGCGGAACAAGGATTAAAGACAGCTTGTATTACGAAGGTTTTTCCAACTCGCTCACACACGGTTGCAGCACAAGGGGGGATTGCTGCATCGCTTTCAAATATGGGACCTGACAATTGGCAGTGGCATTTATATGATACCGTGAAAGGTTCTGATTGGTTGGGTGATACCGATGCAATGGAGTATTTGGTGCGTAATGCACCTGCTGCTGTCTACGAATTAGAACATTATGGCGTTCCTTTTTCGCGGACGCAAGAAGGCAAAATTTATCAACGTCCTTTTGGTGGACATACGACACAATTTGGTGAAGGTCCACCTGTTCAGCGTACTTGTGCAGCAGCTGACCGTACAGGCCATGCCATTTTGCATACGCTTTATGGACAAAGCTTAAAGCATAATGCGCAATTTTTTATTGAATATTTTGCACTCGATCTTATCATGACGGATGGGGTTTGTACGGGGGTTGTGGCATGGGATCTCGATGATGGTACAATACATCGTTTTTCTGCCAAAATGGTTGTGCTTGCAACCGGTGGTTATGGACGGGCTTATTTTTCTGCGACATCGGCGCATACCTGTACGGGTGATGGTGGTGGAATGGTCGCACGCGCTGGATTGCCACTTCAGGATATGGAATTTGTGCAATTCCATCCGACAGGGATTTACGGTTCTGGCTGCTTAATTACAGAAGGAGCTCGTGGTGAAGGAGGCTATTTAATCAATTCTGAAGGTGAACGCTTTATGGAGCGCTATGCACCTTCCTTTAAGGATTTAGCTTCACGTGACTTGGTTTCGCGTTGTATCACACTTGAAATTCGTGAAGGACGTGGCGTTGGACCTAAGAAGGACCATATTCATTTGGTTCTCAATCATATTGATCCTGCAATCTTGCACGAACGTTTACCGGGAATTTCGGAATCAGCACGGATTTTTGCAGGTGTGGATGTAACAAAAGAGCCTATCCCCATCTTGCCAACGGTTCATTATAATATGGGTGGGATTCCTACCAATTACTATGGGGAAGTTCTCAATCCGACGGCTGATTCGCCTGATCGTATTCAACCAGGGCTGATGGCGGTAGGAGAAGCAGGATGTGCTTCTGTTCATGGGGCTAATCGCTTGGGGTCAAATTCATTAATTGATCTTGTGGTGTTTGGTCGTGCTGCTGCCATTCGCGCGGGCGAAGTTATTGATCGGAATGCAGAAATTCCACCCATCAATGAAGAAGCTGTTGACGAAATTATAGCGCGTTTTGATCGTTTACGTTTTGCACAAGGGGCGATACCAACAGCTCTATTGCGTGAAAAAATGCAACGCACAATGCAAGAAGATGCGGCAGTATTCCGTACAGAAGATTCTTTGCAACAAGGATGTCAACGGATGAATAAAATCTGGGGGGAATTGTCTGACCTCAAAGTTACAGATCGTTCTCTGATATGGAATTCTGATTTGGTTGAAACATTAGAGCTTGAAAATCTCATGGCGAATGCAATTGTGACTGTTCATTCTGCACAAGCTCGTTTAGAAAGCCGTGGCGCTCATGCTCGTGAAGATTATCCAGAGCGTGATGATAAAAACTGGCGTAAACATACGCTTTCACATTTGTCAAAAGAGGGTAAGGTGACGTTATCATATCGACCTGTCCATGTGGACCCGTTAACATCTGAAGCTGATGGTGGGATCGATTTAAAGCGCATTGCACCTAAAAAACGGGTTTATTAAGGGGAGACACGAATTATGGTACAAATTAAGCTTCCCAAAAACTCTCAAGTCAAACCGGGGAAGGTTTGGCCTAAACCTGAAGGTGCGACAGAGCTGACAGAATTTCATGTTTACCGTTGGTCACCAGATGATGAGAATAATCCTCGTCTGGATACTTATTACGTAGATCGTTCTGCTTGTGGTCCAATGATTCTTGATGGGCTTTTGTTTATTAAAAACCATATTGATCCAACTTTGACACTTCGTCGATCTTGCCGTGAAGGCATCTGTGGTTCATGTGCGATGAATATTGATGGAATCAATACATTGGCTTGTACCAAAGGGATGGATGATGTAAAACACCCCATTAAAGTCTATCCTTTGCCTTCCATGCCGGTTGTTAAAGATTTGGTTCCTGACTTGAAGCGCTTTTATGCGCAACATCGAGTCATTGAGCCTTGGTTGCAAACAGTTTCTCCTGAACCTGCGAAAGAATGGTTACAAAGTCACTCCGATCGCCAAAAAATCGATGGCCTTTATGAGTGTATTTTGTGTGCGTGTTGTCAGACTTCATGTCCAAGTTATTGGTGGAACGGTGATCGTTATTTGGGCCCCGCTGTTTTGCTTCAAGCTTATCGCTGGATTGCGGATTCACGTGATGAGATGTGTGGTGAACGTCTTGATAATTTAGAAGATCCTTTCCGCCTTTATCGTTGCCATACGATTATGAATTGTGCGCAAACTTGTCCAAAGGGATTAAATCCAGCGAAAGCGATTGCTGAAATTAAAAAACTCATGGTTGAACGCCGCATTTGAAAATTTACTGATTGATGAAAATAAAGAGCAAGGTAGAAAATTGTATCTCCTTTTAGCAATTAAATCTCCAAAAGAGGGTCGGCTGCTTATGAAGACGTAGTAGCTATAATCATTCTAAAAGCGAAGTAATCCCTAAAAATTAAGCAATCCTTGTAGAAGCAATTCTTGCAATGGCTGAGTAGAAAACTCATAGTTGAATATTACTTTGAAAATTGACAGATTAATGAACAGTAAAAAGAAAAACAGAAAATTGTACGTGTTTTTTGCGCCTATTGAGGTTTGATCTCTAAAAATTTATTGGCTTTTATGAGGCGGTTACCACGGTTATTATTGCCTTTAAAAAGTCATTAGTCTTTCGGGTAAACTATATTTTAAATAGTGTTCTGTGTAAAAACAATAAAATCAATATGCCATGTGTTTTTATTTTTATTAAATTCGTATCAGAATTTGCACTTTAATACAGATTCAATTAATCATTTTTTATAAAAAAGATAACTCTGTATAAACATAGCACAAAAAATAAATGCTGATACAGATATTATAACGCATGTAAATTATTCATATGAAATACAAAGGAGTGATCATTATAACAGTTCGTCATTTTACGATACGTTTATTATAATATTGAAAACATTGCTAATATTCAGGGATTAGGAATTTTTGATAATATCATTATATATATTTAAAGGTCATATTTTTTATTTTAAAGATTGGATTGTTAATAGCATTAAAAAACAAAATTTATAGTTCTTAAAAAATGGAGAACGTAAAATCCCTATCTATTGTAGAGATAGATCATACAGTTAAGGGGGAAGTAATTTAAAATTATTGTAACGTCATAGATTTAAATTCATTAAAGAGCAGATAAGACGTTTGAAAAAATAGCAAATTTATAGGTTTCTCTAAAAATTTAGAAAACGATAGTAAGAATTCTAAGAACACATGTTGCGAATGTGGAATAAGCGGTGTTTGTAGGTTCGTTTGAGTTGAATAAATTCAATCATCAAAGAAAATATGTTGTATTTTGACGAGTTTCGGAGGTTTTGATGTTATATGTTTTTATCTATCAAAAATAGAGATTTCTAGATTTAGATCTTATTTATTATGTTAGGGTATTTCATTGTTCTTGTATGTATGCTTAAGAAAGTTGTTTAAGCAGTAAAAGTGTTTTTTATTTTTCAGCATAAAAGATATTTCTTAACATGAAAAAGAGGTTTCCAAGTATTAACGGTATAATCAGTCATTGTTTTGGTATTTATTCTATTGTGCCATAAAACACTATCGTATTTAGGATGTGGTAATTAAAGTGGTTTGAAATCTGCTAGGCGAGGGGGCGGATTGTTTGCAGATTAGTTTTTGCGTGTTAAGAGGCTTCGTCCTTTGAGGTGTGATAGGTGGAGTCTGTTAGCCAATTACGTAAACTAGAGCGAAATCTACGTGGACAGGTTTTTAGTCTAATCTCTCTTATATATTGTGATAGGAAATTCACATTAATAAGGACCACGATCGGTTACAGAAAAAAGAAATCATTGCGAAAAAACAAGCGTGCTTGTTTTAAAATTTTTAATGCTTCTGATCATAAGGGCACGCGAAAATCTCCTGTAGTATCACGCAGACCGTTCATATTCTCGAGCCAAGAATTGTCCATATATCCCCTTCAATCTGATCTTCACGAATTGATGCAAGAGATGGGTACGAGCACCTGTAAGAATAAGCAGACGCAAAGCCAGTTGTATCATTATTGTTGCTTTGCAGAGTGTTTGATAAAAATCTAGAACATTTCTCCAATTCATTGTCGGTTTATTAATGACTTTATGGCGTTGTTTCTCTAAAAGAGCTTTTGCTGTTGTAGCTTTTACCTATCAGATGGGAGTTAAGAGTATTACTTATCTCTCTGTTGGCGTAATCTCTGAAACCGCTACACAGTCTCCTAATTTGGGGGGAATATGAAGCTGTAAAGGTGCAAACCAGTTTCCTTTTTTCAGTCATTTTTTAGTTCAGTTTTATGACTTTCAAAAGCGCCTAGAGTAATGTCTTTTAAATAATAGAGATTACGCATTGCTTTACGCTTTTGTTTCTCCCGTTCTTTAATAAGATCACAACTTTTATGCAAAACAGAACGCCTCAAACCAAATACGCTTGGCTTGTCAATTTACACGCTTGTTTTAAAGAAACCTTTCTTTAAGCTTCCCAAGCTCATTTCGCGACAGTGCTCGTGGATGGTATAATGGTAAAGTTCCGATGAATAATATAAAATTTATAGAGCATCTCCATCTTTACACTTCATAAAAGAGCAAGCTGGGCGCCATTATACACTTTGCCAACTCCCAATGTTGCGACAGTTTTTGGCATTTGGGACGGTTTATAAGAGGCATTTTTAGTGCTTTTTTATACAGTTTCATTCTACACGGTTTTATTTATTTGGAATGTGCAAGAGACATGTAATGAGAGAATCCTACGGTACTAAGATCTTTTATTCAACATGCAGAATAATGAATACTCTTTATAAATCAATGTGATGTATCTTAAGAAGAGGGATTTTAAATCTGTGCTTTTAGGAATTTTCGTTTTTTAAGGTGCAGAGAAGAGAACAGGAATATTCAGAGTAGAGCTTACCTTGTGTAATCTATGGATATCGTCTTTAGGATAGGGACATAAGCCACGTGATATGGTTAGCAAAGCTTGCTTAAGAGAAATTTGGTTGTTTACGAACAGCCGGAGGTTAAGAATCTTTCTTCGTCCGAAGAAGACGTTGATATGCCACTATACTTTTTATTACCAAATAGAAAGTGGTTTATAGATGCTAAATCGAAATGATAGTTTATTTCGTATGAGGTTTTCCGTATCTGGAGATTGTTTGGTTAAAAAACACATTTATTAATCACTTGAAAATAGCACTTAGAATTTTTAAACGATAAGTTTTGGTCTTGATGACGATAATTGTTTGTGATGATCGAAAGTATCTATTTTACAAAGCTTTCATTGATAGGCGATTCAAAATTTATTCTTTTCTTTTGTTGAAATATTTATTTTATAGCTATTTTTTTTGCATCAAACATACCTTTATCAAAAGATAAATGGAAAAAATGATTAAAGGTAAGAAAATAGAGAGAGCCTTATGTATAATTTGGTTTTCTCGTAAAGTTTTTGTATATTAACTTTTTTCTTCTTTTATTCATGAAGAGTGTAGAAAATGCATTGGAGAAGTAAAGAGAATAGGAAAAGTTAAAAAATAGCCGTAACAATTAGTGACGGCTATTTTTGTTCGCATCATATTACCGAGAGAGAAAGTTCCCCTTAAGCGATTTTTGATTTGGCAAAAATCGGGTCGTAAAAGACTTCAGAGAGTTTTCTATCTCTAAAGAACAACACTACGTCAACTGTTGTATAGAGGACGATTTTTATCATTTCTAACTCGAGTTGCCGGCCAACTTCTGATCTTTTAATCAAGGTGGCACATCGTTCAAATGTCTGCAAAGCGCTGTTGGCATGCGTTGTTGTAATCGATCCGGGATGACCAGTGTTGAGTGAATTGAGATATTCCCATGCTTCATTACCTCGCAATTCAGCGAGAAAAATTCGGTCGGGCGACTGACGCATACACGCATCTAGGCATTCTTCAGCTGAAACACGGCCTACATTATTACCATAAATCATATGTACATGATTGGGATGATTGGGTAGAAAAAGCTCATGAACATCTTCAATTGTGATAATACGCTCCTCTACAGGGACCTTTTCAATTAAAGAGCGAGCAAATGTTGTTTTACCAGATCCTGTCTTACCTGCAATAATAATGTTGCGTTTGTGAAAGACGCATTCTTGTAAAAAGTCAAGAATTTTTCCATCACGTTTATGTTGCAAAAGTTGAACTTCAAATGGCTCCAACCGTGTGAAGTCCTGCTTCGATAACAAGTTATTTGCTTCTTTTTGCGAAGGTTTGTTAAAACTTACGTCGGAGAAATCATCAAATGCACCTTCTTCTTTGAGTTCTTCTAACGTCTTAACTATAAGAGAATGTTTACGAATTACAAAGGAAAGAGCACCATCAACGACAGCTGGCGTTTGTATAATTGTACCACGTTGTCCACCAGGCAATAGCACATAATTAATACTTTTGGGAGCCATACCGTTATAAACGATAATAGCTGTAATGAGCGTTTGCAAAAAAGTGGTTGTTAACTCTGGTACGCTATGTACTTGCCAACCCTTAAAGCTTTTCGTCCATACTTCACAGGGGCGGCAAATCGATAATTCAGTGATCGAGGGATCTTCTAAGAAACAATCAAGCGGTTGTAGAAGCTGAAAAACTGCTTGATCTTTCTGTATCGGGTTAACGTGTGACAAGACTGTAGACATCGCTGAAATCCAGATCACGAGCAACAAAAATATTTACTCGTTCGCCTTGGTTTTTGTAAAGTGTTGGTGTGATATTGATGGAGTTTTGAAGAACATCGATTGCTATAGATTCAGCATTCTGAGCACCTTTATTTTGTGAGTTCTCTTTATTTTCTTTACTGATTTTACTAACTTTTCCTTTTACCCATTCTCCTAAATCACCGATAATGCTTACCATAATTGCACCACCAAATCTCTCCCAAAAGTGTCTATCAACCCAGCCACCAATACCCGCTTCACCCAGAGGACCTGTGCCAGGTGAGTCAAGATTGACAACAACACCAGAAGGCGTTTCGATGCGTAACCATTGCACAAACACACGCGTTTGTCCTTGTTGTATGCCACTTTGGTAAAAACCAACGACTTTAGAACCACGGTCAAGCAAAACAACACGACCACTTGTGGAATAAATATCGCGTGTTAAATGACAGGTCGTCATTCCGGGTTGTGATGTAATGATCTTTGTTTCTAACGTGCAATCTATTTGTGTTCCTTGCGTAATCAAAAAGTCACGGTTACGAAGTTGCACCGCATGTGATTGACCTAAACGTACGGGCTGAAGGTTATCAAATAATACGCCACTACCTCTATCATTATTCGATGCTTTGTTATTTGTATCTGTAGATCCTTCGCTACCACCGCTGTTAAGGCTAGAACTGAGCATACGTTTGCGTGCTAATTCTTCAGAATCTTGGAGCATATGTGGAGGAATGGCTGTTTGAAGAAGCTTACTCAAAGCCGGTGGAATATCCAGGTTTGAATCTTCTATTTGTGCTGATTTTTCTGCTTCTTCTACAATCTTCGGCTCTTCTATAATCCGAGGGACATAGTTTGGTATAATTTGCTGTACTATTTGTTGTGGTTTTTCTTCCTCAACTTCCACGGTATTACGCATTTTAAAAGCTTTCCAAGTCAAGGCAATCGGTATCGTTACTATGACAATAAGTCCTACCACTAACAATGCACGGGTACCTGGAATTGTCGGACGACGTTCAGAACCTAGTTCCGACTCTCCATAAGTACCTTCAATATGTTTTTGCTCGACGTTATCCAGTTTTGTACCTTTTCCCTCTCCTTCCTTATTGTCAAACATCATTTTCCTCCTTTATTGATACGATAAACCACCGAAGATACTGTCCCTGTTGTGTTTGGTACGCCATTGGGGTCATAGGCTTCATTAAAAACAGCTAGAGCGCGTTTACCAAGTCGTATGAGCCATTTAGGATTGACCTTATGAACGGCGATAATATCATTAGAACTGCCGATAACGGTGCGTGGTATTAAGCTTTCATTGCCTTCAGCATCTACGACATAAATCGATGGCATATCCATGTTAGCGGGAAATTTGAAGTAAGTAATACGCCCATTGTCCCAAGCATTTATCGGAGCAATATCTTGATGACCGCTCATAGTATAACTGAGATTATAGCCTTTGACGCTTTGGTGAAAACCACGTTCAATCGCAAGGCGTCGGTTGTTTTCTTCTGACTTTTCATCATTTGAATCGGGATAATGGAAAGCTAATTCATATGTTGATCCTGCACGGTCATTTCGAAACTGTAGTCGGAATTTGTAACTCCGTTTGTCAGTTACAACGATGAGATTGGTATTGGCAAGTTCTGCTTTTGGTTTAATAAAAATATGCCGCCCTTTATGAGCAAAGGCATAGGCTTCTGAATCGCCAAAGGCATGAGTGATATACTGTTCACCTTCTTCAAGAATAATATGTGTTGCCACACCAAGAACTGTTTCAATTTGAACCACATCGGCTTCGTTATATGTTATATAGCGAATGCGGTGATCATATTGTGAATTTGATGGACTTTTGAGCGCCTGCACAGGTACCGTATAAAGAGAAGAAAACGAAGACAATAGAACAACGAACGCAAGTTTTTTCATAACAATCAATTCCTTAATCATTTAACAGTATTTCTGGGTCAGAACGGTAACTTGTTATTTGAAAACCAAGGGGGTTAAGCAATCGATCAGATGATTTCATGGGTGCACTGACATAGGTGTAACCAATTGTTGCAATCTGGTGCTGTTTTGGTCCGGTAGTAGCACCGCTGCTGTCAAGTTGCTGAGTCGTAAAACGTACAGTTGCTTGACCGAGTCCATTAAGCTGGATTGATCGTACTTTGACTGTGATACGTGCTTTATTGGAAAGCACTTTGTCCCGTGCATTTTCTCCATCATAGATTTTATAATATTCTTGTTGAACAGATGCCGCACTTAAAAGTGCTGTTGTGTCATAGTTCAGTTGAATCGTATCGTAGTCGTAATTTTCGCGGTTAAGCACATATTGGTTTAGCCAATATCTATCTACAACTTCACCATAGCTTTCTTTGTGTTCACGCATGACTGAGATAACATCAACTGCACCCGTCGTGTTATCAACGCGCAATACTAAGGGAGTTGGAGCTGGTTGAGAAAACCCAACGACTCCACATATCATACCGAATAAGCCAAAAAGACCAACAGTACTCGCTACACGCCATGCCGTTCTGCGCGATCTTATAAATTCATTAATAAGATCACGTTCTAAGCCACGGCTTTCTTCATAATAACTGCTAAGTTGTTCGGCTTTCACTGGTTTTACTTGTTTTGTTTTCATCTGTCTCCTCGCTTAATTTCGGCAGGGATTGTTTTATTAATAGGCACACGGTTCCTATCATTGGGCTGTTTGAGCTTTGGTGCTAATACACAAGCCGATAAAAGGTTTGCAATCAAAATTATAAGAATGATCGACTTCATTTTAATATGACTCTTTTTACTGTTATATGCATCTTAATATTTATTATCATTATTATAATTTTGACACTAAAGTAAAGTGTATAGTTTGCGATAATTGATCTTTTCTTAATTTCATTTTTTAATTTATGAAAATAGCTCAATTTCAGTGCGAATATTTTTTACTTTAGGATTGGATATCCTCGTTATTTTGTCATATGGATATTAAGGGCATCTGTTACGAGCAGCATTGCTTTTTATCTCATCTAGTTTCTATGTCTC